>CAMPKM010000056.1 GCA_946887155.1 uncultured Gemmatimonadota bacterium | reverse complement strand
CTTCATAACGGATCGTGAGGCTCTCATCATCCCGTCGCATCGTCAACGCTCCTTTCTATAGATGGCCTGCTGCAGCAGCTGGCCAATGGTTTCCAGCAACTCGATCTCGTCAGGCATGAGCGGCCCACGCGCGGAGATCTCGAGATCACCGCTGACGGTCACCCGCTGCCACGTTTCGGTGCGTGGCGGCTTCACGCGAACCTCGGCGGCGTGATCGGTTACGTACCTGTCGAGCGCCTCGCGCAACCGCTCGAGCGGAACCCTCGCCGAACCTTCCCTCGTGAGCGGCACTTCGACCTGCGGCCTGCGCGTCAGGTTCGACATCCGCACCCGTGCGCTTCCCCGCGGCAGGTTGGCCAGGTACGCCAGCGCCGGCTCGTTTACAGTATCCTCACCCCGTGACATTCGAGCGGTGGGGGAGGATGCGGCTGCGAAGCTGCCGGCAATCCGCTCGATGGTGATGTCATCCTTGTCGTCGTCAAAGAGCACCACGGGCGTTTTGCCTTCCGCGATCGACCGGAGCATGCCCTGGGCGCTCAGCCGGTTGAGCGCGACCCGGAGCTGTTCGTTGGTGGTCTTCGGTGGCGCCTGGTCTCGCAAGACTTTCCACGCCCGCAACCGGTCGAGGTGGTCGCTCCCGTAGGTCGCCCCTCTCCCGCCGGACGACGGGGCGGGAACGATGTCATGCCGGATCAGCTCGCGGATCTGTCGCGCCGGTACGTCGGCGAGGTCGGCCAGTTGGTCGAGGTTATATCGCGCTTCGGAGGTCATGTCCCGAAGCTACATGTTGCCATGTCAACTATCAAGTAGACATGGTATCTTTCGCAGATAGACTTGAGGTTTCCTGTGGCGCCGGGCGTCGCCGTGCCGGGTGGACATTGGCGAGGCCCGGCCCCAGACCATTCGGTCCGCGTCAGCCCTCATAACCTGTTGTAGGGAATTTCATCGCACGTCCCCGGCTCTTTGCCACCGATGCTGCAGAAGCCGCCGCCCAGTTCCCCGAATGAAAATCGGAAGTCATGGAATCGAACGGGCGCGTGAGACGGATCGGCGCCAAGATGTCTCAGTTTGAAGTCAATCCGGACCCACCCATCGAGCCCGCTCGCAGGACACGTGTTGAACGCGAAGAACGCGAGTGGGAACTCCGGCAGGGGGCCGTCGCATCCGACTATCCCATAGCTGAAGTTCGTGAACGAATCGTAGTTCACACCTTCGGCGGGTGAATCATTACTCCACACGTTATGGTCTCCAGCGACCACGTTTCCCAGCGCCGAAAGTGCTTCGTTGTCCAACGCGGCGTCGACCCAGTCGTCGCCCACGTTCGGGTCGAAAAACTGGAAGAAGAACCAGTTCAGCGATACAGGCGTTGTCGGCCCATTGCTTGGGTACGTCCCCTGAAGATTCTGGAAGTAAGCTGAGAGAATCGTGTATCGCCCCTCCAGGTCCGACCGGTAATCCTTGAACTCGAAGGCCGCGGCGACGCATGACGTGCCGTCGCAATACACCTTCGCCTGAGCGCCAGCGGTCGTCTGGAAAGCATCGACCTTGCTGGTGGCGGCACTCGATCCAGCGTCCAGGACACTTCGCGGCTCCGTCGCGCTGTCGGCGCAGCCGAATGAGATGGTGACTGCGAGAGAAAAAGCCCAGCGGACGTGCCACATGAGACGCTCCTGTGTTGGACGGGTCAGAAGGTGAAGATGCCTGGAAGCGGGCGCCAGTACCGTGCAGCAGGGGTGTGACATCAAAGCCGCCATAGACGGTGTCACACCCTGACCTCATCGTTCAGCACACCGCACGGAGGCTTGCATGCGAACGATCGGCTTGGGATTGCTGTGTATTGTGCTCGCTGGCTGCATCACCACACACGCGACATTGCTCGACCCTTCGGCAACGCGTTATGCACGGGTGCACCCGGACTCGGTGCGCATCTTCACCGACCAGACGGAGCTCGATACACTCGACTACGTCCGCGTCGCCATCATCGAAGCCACCGGATCTGGGGAGTGGACCAATCAGTCCGAGATGCTCGAGGCAATGCGGCGGAAAGCCGGCGAACTCGGTGGCAATGGCGTCCTGCTGCCGCGCGTCGATGAGCCAAGCGCCGGTGCTAAAGTCGCGGCGGCCTTCCTCGGCACCGGAACCCAACGCAAGGGCAACGCCGTCGCCGTTCGCGTCATCGGCCCGAAGAAGCGCCCCGTTCCGCCAGGAAAGTCTTTCATTCAACGCTTCATCGACCTGCTCGGCTCGAACTGATTTCGGCGCCTGAACGCGCTCCGGCTTCTTCGCTGCGCTCGCGGACCTCCCCAAGGAATCGTTGCTCAACGGCGCGGTCCCATGGCCATCCGGTCGGACACGTGCTGACGCCATGCACGAGGAACTCGTGCGCAACCGACGTGAGATCCTGCACTGAAAGGGAAACATCAGTCCCAAATCGTGCGCAGGGGAACGTATTTCCGGAGTCGAGTATCCGCTGTGACCAGTGTGGCGTTCAATCCTAGAGTGGTCGGCGGCTACCCCTCGAGGCGCTCCCAGTCGGGGTGCTCGAAGATCGGCGACTCGACTTGATGCTTCGCGTCATGCAGCCGTCCGGCCACGCGGGCCATCAGTCGGTTCATCTTGTCCAGTTCCGCCAGCAGGACGTCGCGATCGCGGGTTTCCCAATACTGCCCCTCGTCCCACACCGTCACCTCGACGCCGGACTGGATCGCAAAGTCCATCATCTCGACCAGTCGAAGATGACAGCGTAGAAAGTGCTCGTCGCCATGATTGGAGGCATACTGTGTCTTGCACCACCCCTGCCAGAACCATTCCCGGCTCCCGTCATCGTCGAACGTTCGGAGCATGAAGCCGAACGAGGTCGTTTCAGCCCCTTTCCCTGGCGACGCGAGAAATCCCCGCGCGGTGGCGAGATCGGCGGCATAGGGTCGCTCGTCGTTGCCCAAGACTTCTGCATTCACTTCGGCAAGGACGTTGAAGACCTGCCGCCACTCGTCAGGCAGAAAGTCGACCACACCGGCGTAGGTCGATGAAACCTGGCGAAACCGTGAGCGTTCCGCGTGTCGCTTCAGCTTCTCCAGAATCGCATCCACTTCGTCTCCGGAGAGCGATGCCGGCAGCCGAAGCTCGTAACCAAATGTGAGTCCCATCCTCTACCCTCCCGTGAGTGACGTCCGCGCAATGCTTGCGCCAAGCCGTCACCGCCGCGTCACCTCGTCGAGCGACCTCGATGCCCCCCCGTGAAAGATCAGGAGCGAGCGACAGAGGCTCCGATTTGTTGCAGGAATCGGCCAGCGAACGACGGAGGTTCCGCCGACCGAGCCGTGCGCGGCCCGTCGCTCAAGCAATCACCGAGCGCACAGCGAGGGCGGCGGAACCTCCGAGCGAGCGTATCGGATCGAGCCCGGCGGAACCTCCAAGCGAGCGACACCGCGGTTAAAGTTCCGACATGCGCAAACTGCTTGCCCTTCTCATCCTGGGCGTGGGATTCGCCATCGCCTGGTTCATCGCCGGACGCGGTACCGGACCCGCCATCACCATGGAATGGCCCACCTCGGCCATCGGCCAGAGCGGTGAACTCGTCCTGCTCATCGATGCCCCGAAGGGCCGGCTTACCACCCTCGATGTCGTCCTGACGCAGGGTGAAAACCGGATTCCGGTATTCACACTGGAAGAAGACAGTTCAGCAGCGATAACCCCAGCCGGTGAAAACCAGTTCCGGTTCACACGCTCGATAGGCAAGCAGCATCATCCTGAACTCGTCGAAGGTCCGGCCGTCATCCAGGTGACCGCCGGACAACCGACGTTCATGGGATTGCAGCAGACGAAGACGACGCTGACGCGCCCCCTGACCGTCAGGCTCACGCCGCCACGCGTCGCGGTCCTGTCGACGCAACACTACATCAATCACGGCGGCTCGGAGGTCGTCGTCTACCGGGCCACACCGCCTGACGTGCCGTCTGGCGTCCGCGTCGGCGATCGCGAGTTCCGCGGTTTCCCGGCCTCGGGAGCCGGCCAGACGAGTTCGGAGTCGAGCCTGCACGTCGCGTTCTTCGCCCTCTCGTGGGACCAGGACGTGAATACGCCGATCAGCGTGTTCGCGCGCGACGAGGCGGGCAACGAAGCCACCGCCCAACTCGAGCACCGAGCTTTCCCGAAGACGTTTCGCCGGAGCCGGATCGGCATCGACGATGCGTTTCTTGGCAAGGTCGTGCCCGCGATCCTCCAGAATACGCCCGACTTCAAGGTCGAGAATCCGGGTGACCTGCTGGCGTCTTACCTGCGAATCAATCGCGACCTTCGCCGGGAGAACGACGCCCGCATTGCCGCCCTCGCACAGGAGACTTCACCGCGCGTTCTCTGGCGAGGTCCGTTCAAGCAGCTCCTCAATTCAGCCGTCGAAGCCGGATTCGCGGACCGGCGCACCTACGTGTACAAGGGCGACTCGGTCGATTTTCAGACGCATCTCGGTTTCGACCTTGCCTCGACATCAGCGGCGCCGGTGCTGGCCGCAAACAGCGGCACAGTGGTTCACGCCGGGTTCCTCGGTATTTACGGAAACTGCGTGATTCTCGATCACGGCATGGGGCTGCAATCACTCTACGCGCACCTGTCGTCGATCGGTGTGCAGCGCGGCGACAGCGTGCAGATGAGCCAGGAGCTCGGACGTAGCGGAACGACCGGCCTCGCCGGCGGTGACCACCTGCATTTCACCATGCTGCTTGGCGGGCGAGCGGTTACGCCGATCGACTGGTGGAGTGCGCAGTGGGTCGAGGACCGCATAACGCGAAAACTCCGCGAGGCGGGGATTGGGTAATCACCTGACTTGCGGGGAATTCAGGACCGAGCTCGTGGTTACCCTACGGCGCCCGGTCAGGGACCAGAGGCATTGAGCCGATAGGCTGCCGACGGCCATCATCCTGGCAACGCGCCACCTATTGAATTCACTCAACTCGCTTCATCAGGTAATCGCGCGCGCGCCCCGCTTGATCAGCCCCCACACGACGAGCGCCAGGCCGACGACCACCAGCAGATGGATGAGACCCGTGGCAAGCTTGAGCCCGAGCCAGAGCACGGCCCACGCGATGACCAGGATGATGCCTAACCAGACCGTTGGCATGGTGTAATCCTCTCGATCGAAAAGGGACAGATGAATGGCGGCCGCAGCAGTCGGCCACGCACCATCCACGTACCCCTCAATGCGGCGAAAAGCCTCGTCACGTCCTCCTCACGCAACCTTCCCCACGGGCTCGACTGTCTCAGGGTCCCTCCCCGGAGAGATCGTGATGTGGCCGAAAGTGGTAATCCTGGGCGTCGCGATCGTTGTTTCGATTGCTGCCCGAACTCCCCAGTCAACTGAACACACCTATCTCCTCCCCTTCCCGGCCGGTGACTCGGCACGACTGATCCAGGGGCCGAATGGACCGTATGGCCACACAGGACACGCCGAATGGGCATGGGACTTCGTGATGCCCGTTGGAAGTCCGGTGACGGCGGCGAAGCCGGGTGTCGTCGTTACCGTCGAGGAGCGCTTCGCCGATTTTACTCGTAAGGCAGGCGAAGAGAACTTCGTCATTGTCTCGCACGACGACTCGACGTTTGCGCGGTACTATCACCTGACCATCAACGGCGCACTGGTCGACGTCGGCGAGAAGGTGGCCGCTGGCGACACCATCGCCCGGAGCGGGAGCACAGGCGCCAGCGCCGGCCCTCACCTGCACTTCGACGTCACACGCGGGTGCTACCGTTGGGGGTGCCAGAGCATCAGGATCGGATTTTCGAACGCGTCGTCTGACTCACTGGTGGCAGGTAGGACTTACGTGGCGGCGCCGCCCGGGAGGAGCTGACGG
Source organism: uncultured Gemmatimonadota bacterium (assembly GCA_946887155.1). The sequence goes on along the minus strand of CAMPKM010000056.1, from coordinate 5,506 downwards.
CGCCCGGTAAGGCCAATGGTCGTTCGCTAACCTCAAGTAGCAAGCAGGGTTATGGTTCAGTTTGGCCTGATGTCACACCCCCTGGCCATCTTACCATCCATGACCAACGCCGCCCGTTAGCTCACCGTGCCCGCCCCCAAACCAACCCGCTGGCTCGACCTGGTCGCCTTCCTGCTCGACCGGCGCTACCCGGTCACACGCGAGCAGATCTTTGCGAAGGTCGGCGGCTACGACGGAGAACCGGAGTCGGCGCGCCGCAAGTTCGAGCGCGACAAGGACGAGCTCCGCGCGTCAGGCATCGACATCGAAACCGTCCCGATGCCTGGAGCGGCCGGCGATGAACCAGCCGCGGGGTACCGGCTCCGCCCGCGCAACGCTTACCTCCCGTACCTCGAGCTCATCGACTCGCCGGCGCCGGACCATTCCTACCAGGGTCTCGATCGCCTGTTGCTCTCGACGCCGGAACTCGAGACCCTCGACCGCGCCACGCGTTCGCTTGCCGCGCTCGATGCAACTCCCCTCGCCGCGGCCGCGGCCAGTGCCCGCCGCAAGCTCTCGTTCGATCTCCCCTTCACCTCCGATACGTCCGACCGCATCCTCGGCTGGCCCGTACCCGAACACGCTCGTCAGGCATTGGCGGTGCTGCAGGATGCGGTGGTCCAGCGACAGGCGATCTCCTGCCGCTACTACACCATGTCGCGGCGCGCCGAGTCGGTGCGCGAACTGGAGCCGTGGGGCCTGATGTTCCAATGGGGACGCTGGTACTGCGTGGCCCGGGCGCGCGACCGCGACGACGCGCGGATGTTTCGAGTCGACCGCATGCGTGATGTGAAGCGGTTGACCGGGCCCACCGCGCGGTTCGACGTGCCTGACGAGTTCGACATCAGAACGTTCGTCGACCTGTCGCCGTGGGAGTTCGGGTCGGGACCCATCAGCAAGGTGCAGGTGGCCTTCTCGTTTCCCGGGTCGCGCTGGGTGGTCAATCGCGGCCTCGGCCGGATCATCAGCGAGGAACCACGCGATACCGTCATCGAGTTCGAGGTTCGTGACGAAGACGCCTTCCTCCGCTGGATCCTGTCGTTCGGCAGGAAGGCGAACATCATTGATCCACCGTTGCTGCGCGAAACTTTGGACGCGCTCCGCGCCGACGTAGCCGCGTTGTACGCCGAGGCGGTGTGATGCGCGCGACCGAACAGTTTGCCCGAATCGTGTCGCTCGTTGCCGAGCTCAGCCGCCGCGACCAGGCGCCTGACGAGTCGGTGGCGCTGGACGATCTCGCGGCTGAACATGATGTCTCGGCGGCGGACATCGCAGCCGACATCCGGGCACTCACGGTGTTAGGCGAAGACGCGGACGCCGATTGGCTCCTGTCGTTGCAGGTCTGGCAGCAGGGAGACCGCGTGGCCATCTCGAGCCGTGGCCCGTTCCGCCGCCCGGTTCGGCTGTCGCCGGAAGAACAACTCGCCGTGCAGGTCGCATTGGCCATGGACAGCGAAGGCGGCGCGCTCGCCCGGCGACTCGGCGCACACTGGTCCGGAGAAAGGACCCATCCTGCATCGCAACCAGAGCAGCCGGACACTCCCGCCGATGTCATCCGCGACGCGATCCACGAGCACAAGGCGCTGGAAATCGATTACGCGGGCGAAACTGATGCCGCGATCCGCACGCGCGTCATCCATCCGTACCAGATGGTGGAGATGGGCATGCGTACCTACATCGTGGCGTTCACGCCCGACGTAGACGCCTGGCGGCACTTCCGGCTCGACCGCGTATCAGCCGTGCGCCCCGCGGACGTGGCATTCGTCATGCGGCACGATTTTGAACCGATCGCATCCGGCAGCGACACCTTCAGGGTCCGCGAGCAGGTCGACCGCGTCACGGTCCGCTTCCGCGCCGGTGCCGCACCGTGGGCGACCGAATATTTCACCGAACATGAAGTGCTTCCCGATGGTTCGGTGAACGTGCCCTTTCCTGCTTCCAGCACCGAGTGGCTCACGCGCCGCGTGCTGGAATTCGGAACCGACGCGATGATCGTGGACCCGCCCGCTTATCGCGACGCGTTGCGCCGCGCGGTCGCCTGACGAGCCGCCATGTTCCGCACCGAAGCCGGCCTGACCATCTCGGCCACCGACGTCGCGCACTTCCTCGACTGCCGGCACCTCTTTGCGCTCAACCTGGGGGCCGTCGACAGGATTTACGAAAAACCACGGAAGCGTGACGATCCGCTCGTGGACCTTATCGCGCAGCGCGGGCGGGATCACGAAAAGGCCTTCGTAAATTCGTTACGACAGGCGGGACGCGAGGTCGTCGAGATCACGCGCAAGAACGAAGACGCCGTTACCGATACGCTCGAAGCGATCACGCACGGCGCCGAAGTCATCGTGCAAGGCGCCCTGCGCCACGATCAGTGGTTCGGGTACACCGACATCCTGATCCGTACCGACTCGTCGAGCGCGCTCGGCAACTGGTCGTACGAAGTCGCCGACACCAAGCTGGCTCGCGAGACCCGGGCCGGCACCATCATGCAGCTCGGCGTCTATACGTCGATGCTGAGCGAGATCCTTGGCGCAACGCCCGAGCGATTTCACGTCGTGGTGCCTGGCGAGCGCGGCTCCACCGTCCAGCATACGCATCGCACCGACGATTACTCGGCGTATTTGCGTTTCATGCAGGCGGAACTGATGTCTGCCGTGGCGATGGGTCATGCCGCGCTGTCGAGTGCGCACTATCCCGAGCCCGTCGAACATTGTGGCGTGTGCGCCTGGTGGCGCCGATGCGACGAGAAACGGCATGCGGACGACCACCTGTCGCTCGTCGCTGGACTTGGCCGGCTGCACCGGCGCGAGCTCGCCCGCAACAACTTCGATTCGCTGGCGAAGCTGGCCGCGATGATGGTGCCGCTGCCGTTCAATCCCGGACGCGGATCGCGCGAGTCGTACGAACGGGCACGTGAACAGGCCGTCGTGCAGCTCCAGTCCCGCGGTCGCGACGTGCCGTTGCACGCGTTGCGCCCGATGCCGGTGACAAAGGAAGGTGTGGAACCGGAGCCGTATGGTCTCTCGCGGTTGCCGGAACCGTCCCCCGGCGATGTCTTCCTCGATCTCGAAGGTGATCTCTTTGCCGATGACGTGGGCCGGGAGTACCTGTTCGGCATCGCGACCGTGGGCGACGCCGGGGAGCCTGACTATCGCGCGTGGTGGGCCATCACGATGCGCGAGGAGCGCGAAGCCTTCGAGTCGGTGATGGACTTCATCATGGCGCGGCTCGAGCGCTTCCCGGACATGCACATCTATCACTACGCGCCGTACGAGCCCTCCGCGTTCAAGCGGCTGATGGGCCGGCACGCCGTGCGCGAAGCGGAACTGGACCGGCTGCTGCGCGGCGGCCGATTCATCGACCTGTACGCCGTCGTCAGGCAGGCGATGTGGATCGGTGTCGAGAGTTACTCCATCAAGCAGCTCGAGCCGTGTTATGGCTTTGCGCGCGACGTGGATCTTCCCGATGCCTCGCATGCGTTGCGGCGGATGGAATACGCGCTTCAGACTCGACGAGCCGAGGATGTGCCTGAGGAGGATCGCGCGACGATCGAGGGATACAACCGCGATGACTGCGTCTCGACGTTGCGGCTGCGCGATTGGCTGGAACAGGTCAGGGCTGATGCCGTGTCGAAAGGCGCATCCTTTCCGCGACCGGTGCAGACGCCAGACGAATCGTCCGAAGAGGTCAACGACAAGGCGAGGCGTGTGCAGGACCTGCGCGCCCGGTTGTTGTCGGGGGTGCCTGACGAGGACCGGAGTCCGGAGCAGCAGGCGCGATGGGTCCTGGCATACCTGCTGGATTTTCACCGGCGGGAAGACAAGGCGACGTGGTGGGAGTACTTCCGTCTGCGCGAGCTGCCTATCGAGGACCTGATGGACGAACGGAGCGCGGTCTATGGCCTCGAGTTCATCGAGCAGGTTTCCAGCGGCACGGGCTTTCACAGGAACGGAAAGCCGAAGGGGCCGATAGTCGATCGCTATCGATATCCGCGGCAGGAAGTCGACTTCAATCGAGGTGACAAGCTACGGACTCCGGGTGATGGAAAGGATTTCGGAAAAGTGGTCGCGCACGATCGGTCATCGCGCACGCTGGATCTGGAGAAGGCCAGGAAACGAGACGGCGTGCACCAGGACGCGTTGTTCGCTTTTGACTTTATCGGGGCGGAAGAAATCGAAGAGTCGCTGATGCGGCTGGGCGAGCAGGTCGCCGGGGCGGGGAGTGTCGATGCGGTGACCTCTGCCGCCGCGGATCTGTTGCTGGCAAAGGCGCCGCGGCTGTTGCCTGGTGAGCGATTTGAGCCGCGTCCCGGCGAAATAGCCACGGGATTCGCCGTCCGTATCGCCGGCGTGCTGGATCGATCCGTCCTCGCCATCCAGGGCCCACCCGGCTCGGGCAAGACGTTCACCGGCGCCGAGATGGTGTGTGCGCTCGTGGCGCAGGGGAAACGTGTCGGGGTCACCGCGAGCGGGCACAAGGTCATTCGCAACTTGCTCGACCGATGCGTGCAGACGGCCGCAGAAAGGGGCGTCGCCATCAGCGTGGCGCACAAGGACGACAAGCCTGAAAGCACCGGCGGCGTTACGTCGCTCTGTGGCAACGAAGCACCCATTGAGGGGATTCTTGCGAAAGAGTTCAACGTGTTGGGCGGAACGCCATGGCTGTGGGCGCGCGAGGAATATGCTGGCGCGGTGGACGTCCTCGTGGTCGACGAAGCCGGGCAGATGTCACTGGCCAACGTCGCCGCTGTGTCGCAGGCGGCGAGCGCCGTCGTGTTGTTAGGCGACCCGCAGCAGCTCGATCAACCCACGCAGGGTACGCACCCGGACGGCGTGGGCGTTTCGGCCTTGGAACACCTGCTGGGAGAGCATCAAACGATTGCCGCCGACCGCGGAATCTTTCTCCCGGCGACGTGGCGCCTGGCGCCATCGATCTGCCTGTTCACGTCCGAGCTCTATTACGAACGCAAGCTGACATCGATTCCCGGCCTGGAGCAGCAGGCCCTGGTCAACGCCGGCGAATTCAACGGCTCCGGGCTGCGGATGATCGAAGTCGAACACGAAGGCAACCGGAATCATTCACCTGAAGAGGTTGCGGCCGTGGTCGACCTGGTCGAGCGCCTGACGAGTCCCGGCCCGCAATGGCGCGATGCCAAAGGCCATGCCAGGCAAATGACCATCGACGACATCCTGATCGTCGCTCCGTACAACTCACAGGTGAACCAGCTGGCCGAAGCGCTGCCGGCGGGCGCTCACGTCGGCACGGTCGACAAGTTCCAGGGCCAGGAGAAGGCGGTCGTCATCTATTCCATGGCGACGTCGCGGCCCGAAGACGCGCCGCGGGGCATGGAGTTCCTCTACAGTCCCAATCGCCTCAACGTGGCAACGTCGCGCGCCCGGTGCGCGGTGATCGTGGTGGCGAGCCCGCACCTGTTCCGGCCGGAATGCCGATCGGTGCGCCAGATCAAACT
>CAMPKM010000055.1 GCA_946887155.1 uncultured Gemmatimonadota bacterium | reverse complement strand
ATCCTACAGGCCGAACCAATAACTGGCCTTGATCAGGAACGTGTTCGCGGGGTGCGTGCTGAACAGGTTGCGGTAGTCACTCCAACCACGGAACTGGCCACGATCGACGCCGCTCTGCTCGCGCCCCTGGCCCCAGACCAGGAAGAGCGTCGACCCGGGACGATACTCCCAGCGCATGACCAGGTTCGACCGGAACTGCTTGAAGTTGAAGTCGTTGTCGCTGACGTCCCCGCCCAGCGTGTAGGGAGCATAACGAGCGTCGTAGGAGTCGTGGCGCGGAGCCGAGACTTCGCGCCAGTCGCCAAAGGAGCCTGTGGAGACAAACGGGGCGCCGTAAAACTGCAGTGACAACGTGGGCGAGGCGGTGAAGTTGAGCCGGGTGGTCACCGACAGCGTACGCTGCGAGAGGTAACCCACCGTATAGTGCGTCGTGTCGCTATCCACCTCGCCAAAATTCCCGAGGGGCTGACGGTCGTCGGTGTTGTGCGTGTAGTCGACGGACACGGTTCCCGAGAACCGGCTCGCGACGCGAATGTTGACGTACGGCGAGATGAACGTCGACTGCGAACGGCCGCCGTCCTTGCGGAAGATGCTGACGTGAAGGTTAGGAACAATGGTCCCACGGCTGTCGCCGTTGAAGCCGCCCCAGATGTTCTGGGTCGCATCTTCACGCAACATCGGACCGCCGCGCAGGCACGTGCCGCAGAAGGAGCCGCGTTCGCCGCCGATGCCCAGGTACGCGAACCACATGTTCCTGAAGTTCACGTTCATGTTGAAGTTGCCGCCGACACCGGAGTTCGTGCCGTCGGTGAAGAACGAACTCCACTGGTTTACGTTGAGCTGCAGCCGGCGGTAGAACCACCTGGGCTCCTGATAGACCAGGGCAAACCAGTTATTCCACTGCATCTGATTCACGTTCGTCATGAAACCCGCGTCGTTCATTTCGAGACCGGCGGAACGAAAGGAGCCACCGGAGCTGAATCGAGTGATACCGCCGCCCGTCTTGTTCAAGCCCAGCGTAAATGCGTGACCGGCAAGCTCCGTCCGAGTGGGATCATATTCGAGGTCATCGCCGGGCCGCTGGTAGTAGCGCAGCGAACTGCGCTGCGTGGCGGCGATGGCCTCTTCGGATCCGCGAACCAGGCTGCCCGAGACACTCCCGCTGACCTGGTAGTTATGGCCTGCGCCAAACTGGTGTCGCGCATCGATTCCGCCCGTGTACGCCTCGCGCCGCAGGTAGTCATCGGTCGTCTCATCAAGCTCGCGATGCACCGCGGTAAACATCATGCCGAGGTTGCTCCGTCCGCCGCGGAGGTCCTGGTTCAGCCGCGTCACGAAATAGTTGGTGCGCGGCTCGACGACGAGGTCGTCGCCGACCATTTCGCGATCGGTCATGGCGTTGAGGATGCCTAACGACAGCCCGTTGCCCAGGCGCCCGGTCACCTTGGCCGCGCCGAGTATCGTGCTGGCCACGGGAACCGCACTGGCGTCGTCGCTGCGAAATCCCAGCTGCGGGGCTCGTCCGATGCGGCGTGAATAGAACATGCACTCGAAGAAGCAATCCTGGTCGAACCGGAACGTGCCGATGCCCTCGAGGAAGAACGGACGCTGTTCGGGAAAGAACTGCTCGAACGCGGACAGGTTGAGCACGGACGGATCGGCCTCGACCTGGCCGAAGTCCGGATTGATTGCCGCGTCGAGCGTCAGGTTCGACGACAGGCCGTACTTCAGGTCGGCGCCGAAGGTGCCGCGCTGCGTGCGCTCGAACGCGCCCGCCCGGTCAACACTGGCATTGGACTGAACGGAATACGGCATGAACTCGAGCCGACGGGCGCTCGCGATCCCGGAGATCCCGCGTACCTCGCCCAGTTGCGACGCCAGGCCGGTCTGCGAGCGACGCCACACCGGCCAACTCGAACGCTCATTGCTGCGCCCGACTTCTCGGTGGACGGCAACCCCGAACGTGTGCGTTTCTCGCGTCGGGTACCGGAGTTGGCTCAACGGGATCCGGAACTCGGCCACCCAGCCTGACGAATCGACGGACGTTTTCACATCCCAGACCGCGTCCCAGGAGATGTCTTCGTTCGAGTCGTTGTAGAGGTACAGGTCGCGCTTTACGCCGGCGGGATTGACCATGAACTGGTACCCGGTACGCCGGTCGTGGTACGAGTCGATGATGACCCGGATATAGTCTGACTGTGTCCGCTCATCCCGCCGCGAGAGCAGCGACATGATGCTGTCGGGGCTGGGGTCAAAGGCGCGAACCAGGACGTAAATGTTGCGATCGTCGTAGGCGAAACGCGCCTCGCTCCTGAACGTCGGCTCGACGTCCTCCTGCGGATCGAATTGCCTGAACCCATCGACGGCGATCGCGTCGCGCCACAGCGCATCGTCCGCCAGACCATCGATCCGCGGCGGTGTCGCGGCCCGCAAGGCCGTAGCGACCGTGGTGGCCGACGCAGCGGCTAACGGCCCATGTGACGGTTCACGCCTTGCGGCTTGCTGCGCGCCGGCGATTGAGGTGAACAGGATTGCGACAACGAATACCAGGAAGTTGTACATGCTCGCGTCCGATGGCGTGGCCTGCGCGAGTCGCGATGGCGACTCCAGGGACGCTAGTGTACGGCGGTGTCGTCAGCGCACGGGCTGTTAACGACATGAGTCGGCAGCCGGGCGCCGTGAGGGGTTGAACGCGAGGGCAGGACGTCCTGCCTGACGACAGACGTGCCGCGCAGTAATAGAGCAAGATCGTTCAGGTTCGTACTGAACCTGTCGTGCGTGCAACGAACGCTGCGTGGGTGGCATCAAAGTGAATTTTGCCAGGACGACACCCTGACGCGGATTTCGCGAAAACGGGCGGATCGAGCGGAGCGCAATGACGACTCCGCGCGCGGTGTTCCACCCGAGCTGGTTGTCACCGTGCTGGGATCGTTATGTGGAGTGACCGGGTCGTCCGGGAAATGGGGCCTGTTGAGGAACGGTCGGCGCTGCTCAATCGCGACGTTCCGGTGTGGACCCGGCCTGACGATCCGACAACGCGGGTAGTCAGGGGACGGTCGGCCGGGATCCCGCACATGGTGAACGCGCCGGTCGCATCGGCATGCGTATCCACGACGGTCTCGATTCTCGTGCCATGCTCGGTATCGACCCAGCTCAACCTGACAGGCACATTGGGCGCCAGCGAACCGTCGGACCCGCGAACCGTGCCCAGCACGACAAACCGCCGTTCGTCCATGTGTTGACCGCATCCGTTGACCGGCGCGCGCCAGGGTAGCCTGAACTGAATTGGCCCCTGCCGGCCGGGGCGGATCTCGAGCGTTCGTGAGGCGTTGCGCGTGACGTGCTGCATAACGAGAGTATCGGGCACCAGCTCCCCGTCGGCGGTCACGGCGAGACTGTGGATCGCGATCGAATCGCGAACGCGAAGCACGTGCGGACCGGGCAGGAGGTGCGCGAAGGAGAAGTTGCCCAGCGAGTCAGTCGTCGCCGACTGGTCCGTCGAGTCGAACGTGACGCGCGCGTCCCGAACCGGCTGGTTGTCGTCGGCGTTGCGAATGGTCCCGCGAAGTGTCGAAAGCGGTGTCGACCAGTTCGTACCGTCGGCGAGGTCGCCGTCGGCAATGAGGCCGCCGGATTCGTAGGTCTCGATGACGAACGGTTCCCGCCGGATCCCACGGTTGTCGGCGCCGCCGCGGACCAGCATCTCCCGGACGCGCGGCGATCGAACGTGCCAGCGGCTGATGAATGGAACGTCGTCCGACGGTGTCACGAACTCGATCCGACCACCGGCGTGCATTTCAAGAATCGCACGCGGCACGCCGCGATACTCGAAGTCGAGTGAATGCAGCGCGAGCGGCGCGCGCGACAGCCACAGCGTACCGGCGATGTCCGCCCGATTGCGGCGATCATGGGTCGGGGTGAACACGACACCGGTCAGCCCCTTCTCACCATCGTTGCGAATGGATAGACAATGCGTAACGGCGAAACTCGAATCGAGCAGCACCTCCGGGTCGGGAGCGAAATACGTGTAACCCCCTTCGCGCTGGACGACGTACCCCTCCTCGACAAAGTCCTGAGGATCGCGATCCGCACGAATCGGCGACACGTTCCCGGTGACGGCGCGCCGGGTGGATTGCCAGACGATGCGACTCCCGTCCATGCGCCGCGTGTACAGCAGTTGCGTCACGAGCCCGTTGTGCGACGAATCCTCGGAGGCCACGACAAGCGCCAGCAGCGCGTCGGTGGCAGCGGACCAGAGCGCAAGCGCCTGGTCCTGGTCACTCCGTCGCGGGCAGACCGGATTGGCGCGCACCGAAACGGCGGCGATGAGACGCCCAGTCCGGTGCATCGTAATCGTCAGGCGGGTCGTTGCCGAATCGAGCGGCCGCTCGGAGGGCATATATCCAATCCTGATGACGCGGATGATCGTGCCCGTTCCGCGCGGCATCCTGAACGTGCCTGACGACGAGGTCAACCCGCGAGCGAGTTGTCGTCTGCCGGCGTCCAGCACGGTGACAACGGCGCCCCGGATCGGCGCGCCAGTGATCGAGTCGGAGACGACACCGGCGACATCCTGCGCACCGGCGATCGACATGGCGGCAGCGAGGCACATCGGTGGTACCACCAACCAATTCCAGCCAGCGCTCCACACGGAGGCGCAATAGGCACGGATCAGGCTCATACTTCGATTTCCCTGTCGAGCGGGTGGAACAACACCAACATGTGCGCGTCGGGAAAACGAATCCAGATCAAACTGGCTATGAGGTATTACGCGTTACGTCACCCTGCCCCTCGATTCAGGGCCTAGTCGCCGGGGAAATGGCGTCTGACCCCATTTTTCATCCGCGTCAATTCGCGCTATTCGCGGCGACTCGGTTCTCCAGCCGTTGACCTGCCGCGCAAATCCTAGAAGTTCCCGTCGATGCCGAGGGTCCAGATAAACCGTGATTCCAATCCGCCACGCCGCAGCGGCATCAGCGCGTTGGCGACGATGATCGGGCCGCCGGGTGTCCGGAACTTCATGCCGAACGAACCGTTGACGCGATGATCCTTGATATCAGGAATGTTCGTCGGCGTGATGTGGCGCGTCACCGGGAACTCGATGATCACGTCTCCCGGCAACTGCAGCGAGCTCCCGCCAACCTGCCATTCGGTGAGCACGTCGACCGCCAATGTTGCCCAGTCCGATAGTGGCTGGTCGAATCCACCCGTGATCAACAACGCGTCATTTCGCCCACCGCGTAGCGCATAACCGAGATTCAGGTGAGGCGAAAAATCGCCGAGTCGTGTCGATGCGAGCAGCAAGCCGCGCAGCGACATGTTGCCGGAGCCGGTCAGGTCTTCCTCGGAACCCGTGGGCAGTCGTGCATCCGCCATGACCGCGACGGCCGTGTTCTCGCGGTCGACCAGGCTCCACTTGGTGCGGAGCGCGATATCACCAATCCCGGTGGTGAACCCGAACGTCGTGGCGCTCGCCGACAACACCGGGTTCGCCGAGTCGCCGGCGAAGAAGTGCGAGGTCGGGATCCCGAACGGGAAGAACTGGCCCGTGCTGCGGCCGGTGAGGCCGGTGTGGACGATCGGCAGGGCGATACCGACATCGACCCTGTCGGTGACGCCCCAGGTCGTGAAGAACGTCGAGACCAGCAGGTTCACGCTCAGGTCGAGGCGCACCTGCAGGATGTCGTTTTCGCGACGGGGCTGCCCGAGACCCGGCGGATCGGTGTCGTCATGCGTGAAGTTGAGGACGATCTGGTTGAGCGGGATGCCGCGCAGCGACGTGAAGTTGAGCGCCGACATGTTGGCGCCGACCACAAAACGCCCCTTGCCCAGCGTCTGGGCGCGCTCGCCGAAGATCGGACCTAACGACGAGGACGTGCGCACCGGCAGGCCACCCACGAACCGGAACGTGGCGCCGGACGTCGTCGCCGATAGCGGCAGGTTGGCGGCGCTGGCGGCGATCGCGTCGGTCAGGAACGCCAGGATGGCGCCGTTGTTGGCGATAATGTCGGGCACGAAATGGTTTCCGTGCCCGTTGGTCGCGTTGACCGAGTTGTCGAGGCAGAGCGGAAGGCCACACTCGCCAAACCTGAAGAGCTCACGGATGCGGTCGCGCAATCCGTTGCCCGGTGTCGTCACCGGATCGGTCGACCCGATCGGGCCCTGCGCGTCGGCAATCGTGACGTTGACCAGCAGCGCACTGCACCCCAGCACGATCCAGCGTCTCAGCATTCGTTGTCCTCGAAGTTCAGTTGATGAGCGCCACGAGCCGCCATTCGTTGTTGCGCCGTTCGAGCCGCGCCCGGAGTGACACCGGTACCTCCGCCGGTGCCTGGCCAGTACTCGAGACGACCATGTTACTGCCGCGCACGGTGGCCGTGGCCACGTTGCCGTTGATACTGATGTCGCTCACCGTCCACGACGGGCGCATGCTGCCGCCGCCGTTCCACAAGGCCTCCAGCCCGCGGCGCTGGTCGTTAGGCATTCCCGGGTAGATCCGCCGGGCGGCATCGAGGTTGGCGGCGGCCAGTGCCCGCGCATACGACTGGATCAGCGCCGTGATGTCCTCGGCAGGCGTCGTCAATGGCTGCGATACGGTCGGCGAGGCCGCCGGAGCGCCCGGCGACGCCGTGTTCACCGGCGGGGGAGGCGACAGCACCGGCACCGTCGGACTGGTATCCGCCTTCTGCAGGGGTGTGGTCTGCGTCGATTCCGCGGTCGTGGACCTGGCGGCACTGGAGTCGAGCAGCGGCAACCGGACGCTGGATCCGGCGCCCTCGTTGCCACGACCGGAGGATTCCGCCAACCGGGGCGTGGCCGGCGGCGTCCTGGTGACCGGCGGTGTCCTCGTGACCGGACCCGGCGACGTGCTCCCGTTCTTCTTCGCCTCCGGTTCCGGTGCGCTGGGAGTCACCGAGTCGCTGTTGGCGGCCGGTGGCGGTGCCACGCTGTTCACCACTTCGGCCGGCCGCGGCGCATCGTCGCGCAGCATCTGCGAAGCCACGAAGCCCAGGCCCATGAGGCCGACGGCGAACGCACCCGCAATCATCGGGTTCCGCGCCATGCGAACCGGGACGTTGCGGCTCGGCCGCGGAATCGGGCTGCGCGGCGTCCGGGCCTGCGACACGATCCGATGCGTGAGTCCGGTCTTGGCGAGCGCGATCAACTGGTTCCGCGACGGGTCGTCGTGCGTGAGGGGTCGCGCGCCCATCGTGGCGACGGCGTCCTCCATCGACGGAAAGCGGTCGGCCGGGTCCTTCCGCAACATGCGCATCACCGCGTCGCACAGTTCGTCCGGGCAGTCCGGCCGCAACGTGCGGATGTCGGGCGGCGTGTCGTGGTTATGGCTGTACATGAGCTGCATGGGCGACGTCGCCGTGAACGGCGGCCGGCCCGTCAGCATCTCGAACGCCACCACGCCTAACGAATACTGGTCGGACGCACCGGTCACGCTGTCGGCCGTCGCCTGCTCGGGACTCATGTACGTCGGCGTCCCGATCGCCATGCCGGTCGAGGTAAGGCCGTGGTCGTCCGACACCTTCGCGATGCCGAAGTCGGTGACGACGGCCCATCCTTCGTCATCGATCAGGATGTTCCCCGGCTTGATGTCGCGGTGGATGACGCCATGGCGATGCGCGTAGCCGAGCGCACCGCCGACCTGGGCGAGAATGCCCTGGACCATGGGTACCGGCAGCTGGTTCAGCTCGCGCATGATGGCGTCGAGTGGCGTCCCTTCGACCAGCTTGATCACGCAGTACAGGAGACCGTTGGTCTCGTGTACGGCGTAGATCGGGATGATGTTCGGGTGGCTGAGGTTGGCGGCGGTGCGCGCCTCGCGCTTGAAGCGTTCGACCATCCCCTCGCCATGGACCATGGCCGGCGACATGACCTTGATCGCGACCTTCCGGTCGAGGCTGATCTCGTGCGCGAGGAACACCGTCGCCATGCCGCCGCGACCGAGCTCGCCGAGGATATCGTAAACCCCGATCGTCGCCTGGCGGAGCCGGTCGAGCAGCTCCTGCACCGCCCGATTTTCAGCGGACGACGATGACTGGGTGGTGGTGGGCGCCGAACCTTCTTTCATCCTGCCTGGGACCGGGGAACCCACAAAATCTAGGCGCCCCGGCAGCCAATTCCATTGGGTCTGTCCCAGACAGTTGGCGCAGATGGCTCGGACGGAGTCGTCAGGTTATGTCGCGCGCGTGCATGGGATTGGTTAACTCGGCGTTCCTTGGCGGTCAGGAACTGCTCTCACCGCCAAGCACGCCGAGAACGCCAAGGGTTGCTCGATGTCAGGTGACGTCGAGGTGACGCTTGCGGCGTCCCTGGCGGTTTGTCTTGTCGAAGCCTCCCACGTGTGCGTGCCGTAACACAGCTTGGAGGGAATGACGCCAGACGAGCCGCGGGACGAACCCGATAGCCTTACCAGATACCGGCAAAAGCGATCGGCCGACACCTCGCCGGAGCCGGTGGGTCACGTGTCGTCTGACGAGGGGCGGCTGTTCGTCGTACACAAGCACGCGGCGTCGCGGCTCCATTGGGACCTGCGCATCGAGATGGATGGCGTGCTCAAGTCTTGGGCCGTGCCCAAGGGTCCGTCGTACGACACGAACGACAAGCGGCTCGCCGTTCACGTCGAAGACCACCCGCTCGACTACGCGGACTTCGAAGGCCTGATCCCGGCGGGGAATTATGGCGCCGGCGGCATGATCGTCTGGGATCGCGGCGAATGGGTTGCCCTCGAGCCGTGGAGAGAAGGGCTCGAGAAGGGGAAACTCCTGTTCGAGTTGAACGGCTACAAACTCCGCGGTCGCTGGACGCTCGTGAAGATAAAAAAGGCCGAGAAGGAGTGGCTGCTGATCAAGGAACGAGACGCTTTTGTAAAGTCACCTGGCGACGTGTTCCCGGAGGAATCCGTTCTGTCGGGCCTCACCGTCGAAGAAGTGGCGGCTGGCACGCGCCACGTTTCGGCCTTGAAGGACGCGCTCACGAAAGCAAACGCTCCCAAAGCGCGGGTCGACGTCGACAAGGCTGGACTGATGCTCGCCGAATCGCGCAATGAACCGTTCACGAAGGAAGGCTGGGTCTTCGAGCTGAAGCTCGACGGGTATCGGCTGCTGGCGGCCAAGCGGGGCAACGACGTCAAGCTCGTCACGCGGAACGGCAACGACTACACGGAGGTCTTTCCCGAGGTCGCGCGCGCGCTGCGCGCGGTGCCGCTCGACAACTTCATCATCGATGGTGAAGTGGTGGTGCTCGACAAGGAAGGGAAGCCGAGTTTCTCGCTGATGCAGCAACGTGGTGCGCTCAACAATTCACATGACATCAAGCGCACGTCAGTCGAGCTGCCGGCGACGTTCTACACGTTCGATCTTCTCGCCGCCGAAGGATTCGATGCGCGTCCGCTGCCGCTGATCGCGCGCAAGACGTTGCTGGAATCGTTCGTCCCCAAGGTTGGCGCCATACGATATCTCGATCACATCGAGACAAAGGGAGAAGCATTCCACAAGCAGGTGAGCGCGATGGGTCTGGAGGGCGTCATCGCCAAGAGGGCTGACGAGAAGTATCGCGCCGGCCGGTCTTCGCACTGGCTCAAGATCAAGGCCGACCGTACCGCCGATTTCGCCGTGGTGGGGTTCACCCAGCCGAAGGGAAGCCGGGCCGGTTTCGGTGCGCTGCAGCTCGCGGACCTGGTCAAGGGACGCCTCGTCTACGCGGGTCGAGCCGGGACGGGCTTTACCGAAAAAATGCTCAACGAATGGCTGGAGCGCCTTCAACGGGACGTGCGCCCTGATCCGCCGTGTTTCGGTCCGGTGAAGACGCCTGACGAGGAGCCGCCGCCATCGGAGTCGATCCCCGAGGTGAAGACGACGACCTGGGTGAACCCGAAGTACGTGGTCGAGGTGCGATACACGGAATGGACCCACGAGGGCATCCTGCGGCACCCGGCGTTCCTGCGTGAGCGCGAAGACAAGCGGGTGGATCAGGTGGAGAGGCAGTGGGAGAATGCCAGAGCCGAGGGCAGAGGGCAGAAGGCAGAAGAAGCAACGCCAGAGACCGAAGACCAGAGTCCCGAGGGTGAAGGAGATCCGCCGCCAGCCACAAAGAAGCGGGATATAACGCTGTCGAACCTTTCCAAGATTTTCTGGAAGGAAGACAAGTACACGAAGGGTGACCTCATCGAGTACTACCGGACCATTGGGCCGTGGCTGCTGCCGTACCTTCGCAACCGGCCGGTCGTGCTGACGAGGTTTCCCGACGGAATTGACGGCAAGTCGTTCTACCAGAAGGACGCGCCGGAGTTTGCGCCGGACTGGATTCGCACGATCCCGATCTGGAGCAACGACACGGAGCGCGACATCGACTACATCGTCTGCGACGACGTCGACACGCTCGTCTATCTCGCCAACCTCGGCACCATCCCCTTGCACATCTGGATGAGCCGTGTGGAGACGCTCGAGAAACCCGACTGGTGCGTGATCGATCTCGATCCGAAGGACGCCCCGTTCTCCGATGTGATCAGGTGTGCGCAGGTCCTGCACCGTATCTGCGACGAGATCGAGCTACCTAACTACGTGAAGACGACCGGCAAGACCGGGTTGCACATCATGGTGCCGCTCGGGAAGCAGGGGACGTACGAACAATCGCGGCAGATCGGCGAGTTGCTCGCGCGCCTGGTGATCAAGGAGCTCGGGTCGATCGCGACCATCATGCGCACGATCAACAAGCGCGGCGAGAAGGTCTACATCGACTATCTGCAGAACCGGCACGGGCAGTTGATTGTCGCTCCGTTCAGCGTTCGGCCCTTACCTGGAGCGACCGTCTCGATGCCACTCGTCTGGGACGAGGTGAACGCCGACCTGGATCCCAGGAACTACACGATCAGGAACGCACTCGAGCGAATGGAAGCGCTTGGTGAAGATCCGGTCCTTCCCGTCCTGACGGAGAAGCCCAATCTTGGGAAATCGCTGGGCCGGCTGGCCCAACTGATGTCCGAATGAGTCCCGGTCTCGAGAGAACCATGCGCACGCTCCGCCGACTGATGTGTCTCGTCGTGGCCCTGCCGGCTTCCGCACAGCAGCCGCCACCGTCTGACTCTCTGCCGCGCGACCTGGTCATCGCGCTGCTCGGCGGATCGCTCGGCATGCGCCAGGTGAGTGTCCAGGCGGGCATGGCGGACGACTCGATTCCAGCGGACGTGTTTCGCGATGCTCTGCTGCTCGGCTTTGCGGACTATCGGGTCTCGCGCACGACAGTCGCGTATTTCCCGTACACACCGCAGGCGACTATCGACACCATCACGGCCCGCCTGGTCGCGGCCGGATGGACACGACCAACCGCAACACTCGACTCCACGCGAGGGTTCATCTCG
>CAMPKM010000054.1 GCA_946887155.1 uncultured Gemmatimonadota bacterium | reverse complement strand
AGCCGGACCGCAATACAGGCGCTCTATGCCCGGCCCGCCTTTGTGCAGCAATGCCGCACGCCAGGCCTCGGCGACTTCACCGGCATCGCCGGGGCGAATCACCGTCATGTTCGGAATGGTCCGCAGCGCGGTGAGGTGCTCGACCGGCTGGTGCGTGGGCCCGTCCTCGCCCAACCCGATGGAGTCGTGCGTGAAGACGTAGATCACGCGCTGGTGCATCAACGCCGCAAGACGGATGGCCGGACGCATGTAATCGGAAAAGACCAGGAACGTCCCGCCGTACGGGATGACGCCACCGTGCAGCGCCATCCCGTTCATCATCGAGGCCATGCCGTGTTCGCGAACACCGAACGGGACGTTGCGGCCGGCGTAGTTCTTCGCGCTGAAGATCGGCGAATCCTTTATGGTGGTGAGGTTCGACCCGCTCAAGTCAGCCGATCCGCCGAACAGCTCGGGAACTTTCGCCGCCAGCGCATTCAACACCACGCCTGACGAGGCGCGCGTGGCCACGCTTCCATTCTCGGCGTTGAACGTGGGAATCGCCTGCTGCCAGCCTCCCGGCAGCTCGCCCTGCAACCGGCGGCCCAGTTCCTTCGCCTCGATGGGATGTGCCTTGGCGTATGCGATCAGGCTTCGGCGCCAGGCATCATTCGCGAAGGCCAGCGCTTCGTTGCCGCGGCGCCAGTGGGCCACCGCCTCGGGCGGGACGGTGAACGACTCCTCGGCCGTCCAGCCGAGCTTTTCCTTGGAGCGCTTCACTTCCTCGACGCCTAACGCTTCACCGTGTGCCTTGGCGGTGCCGGCGCGGTTGGGCGAGCCGTACCCGATCACCGTTCGCACGATGACCAGCGACGGCCGCGTGGTTTCGGCGCGGGCGGCCGCGATCGCTGCCTCGACCGCGTCCATGTCGTTCACGTCGGCGACGCGCTGGACGTGCCAGCCATACCCCTCGAAGCGCTTCGCCGTGTCGTCGCTGAACGTCAGATCGGTACTGCCGTCGATGGTGATGTGGTTGTCGTCGTAGAACCCGATCAGCTTGCCGAGCCCGAAGTGTCCCGCAAAACTCGCGGCTTCGTGCGAGATCCCTTCCATGAGGTCACCGTCACCACAGAGGAACCACGTGTGATGGTCGATGATCCGATGGTCCTCCTTGTTGAAGACCGCGGCGAGGTGCGCTTCCGCCACCGCCATTCCCACCGCGTTGGCAAAGCCCTGGCCGAGTGGCCCGGTTGTGGTCTCGATGCCTGGCGTGAGGCCGTGCTCCGGATGACCCGGCGTTATGCTCCCCCACTGCAGGAAGTTGCGGAGCTCGTCGACCGAACTCGCGTACCCCGACATGTGCACCGACGCGTACAGCAGCATCGACGCGTGTCCGGTGCTGAGCACGAACCGGTCACGATCCGGCCATTCGGGGTCGGCCGGGTTGTGCTTGAGGTGCCGCGTGTACAACAGGTAGGCGAGCGGGGCCAGCGCCATCGGGGCACCAGGATGTCCGCTTTCTGCCTTCTGCACGGCATCCATGGCCAGTGCCCGGACCGTATTGATGCAAAGCTCGTCGAGCGATGAGGTTACGTTCGGACCGGAAGCGGGCGTCATTGGCTGGGCGAGAGGGTATGTGCAAGAAATGGTCGCGCCGACGTCTTATCAGCAGGCGTCATAACTTAATTGGTCATGGCGCGCTCGACCCTGGCACCGCGCCAGAGGTACAACTTTTCCGTAATCGACTGGAGGTTCCAGTGCGTGAGTCCTTTGTTGTTGCGCTTGCGTCGCTCCTGTTCACGGGTTGCGCCTCCGCTCAGACGCAGACTCCCTCGGGCAGTGTGACCGCAACCATCGTCGCCGGCGGTGAAGGCCTGCGGGAAGTGGCTCCCGCCAAGGCCACGATCATGCTGGGCGTGCAGACTCGCGCCCGGACGTCGGCGGCTGCAGCGTCGACTAATGCCGATCGCATGACGGCCATCCGCGCCGCGCTCACCAGGATGGGAATCCCCGAGCGCGATATTTCCACCGCGAACTATTCGCTCCACTTCGAGCACGGCCGTACCTCTGCCGACACGCAATACGTGGCGAACAACATGGTTACGGTCGTCACCCGCAACCTCGACCAGGTCGGTCGCATCATCGACACCGGGCTTGGTGCCGGCGCCAACAACATCAACTCGCTCAACTACGACCTGCAGGACCGGACCTCGGCGCAGAATGGCGCCCTCACCGATGCGGTGACCCATGCCCGCCAACAGGCCGAAGCGATGGCGGCTGCCGCCGGTGGCCGATTGGGTGAGCTGGTGGAGTTGACCACCCAGCCGGGTCAGGTTCGTCCCTATGCCATGGATGGCGCGATGTATCGGATGGCCGAAATGTCCGCCGCCGCGCCAACGCCTGTTTCACCGGGCGCGGTGACGATCCATGCGTCGGTGACGGGCCGGTGGCGGTTTATCCCCGGCCGTTAGGGTTCGACCTGTACGAGCCTGGGCCTTTATCAACTGACCCATAGAAAAATCTAACCGCGATCATGCATTATCCCGGTCGCGGTGAGCCGGGGTTCGGCCGCTTGCGATTCACTTTCAGGCAGAGAGGAGCGAATGACCTCCGGTTTCACGCGGCGGATCGCCGCGACAACGGGCGTCGCGGTTGCACTGACTGCAGTTGCGGCGCCCGCTCGGGCCCAATCCGGTCTCGAGTCGGTAATCGAGCAGTTCAGTGGCGCCACGATTCAGGGATACATCCAGCCGCTGGCCGACGCGCTCGTCGGCAACCTGTCGGTTGGGTACGTCAACAGCACGCCGATGGGCAGGAAGTTCTCGTTCAGCCTCGAGCTGGTCGGGATGACGGCGTCGATCAGCGAATCGATGCGGCTGTACACGGCGGCGACGCCGAACGGCTTCCAGCCGGCGACGGTCGAGGCGCCGACGATTTTCGGCGGACCGGCGACCACGGTCGACCATAGCACGATCACCGGAGTGTCCTACCGTCCGTCGGACGGTCTGGTTGACGCCGAGTACTTCCCGACCGCCGGTCCGCAGGTGCGTCTGGGCGGCCTCTTCGGCACGGAGCTGGTGCTTCGTTATGCATCGTCGGCCATGGTGCCCATGATCGAGGAGGAAGATTTCCCCGACCTCAGCATCTTCGGCATTGGCCTGCAGCACAGCCTGTCGCAGTACATCAAGGGATTGCCGGTCGATCTCTCGATTGGGGGCTCGCTCAACACGCTGGAGTTTGGCGACATCGTCGAACTGCGCACGACGTCGTTCGGCGTGAACGTCGGCAAGTCGTTCGGCGTACTGGGCGTTTCCGGAGGGCTGCAATCCGACGGCGGCACGATGAACCTGACGTACACGTCCACCGATCCAAACGCGCCGGGCAGCGTGGACGTCGACGTTGAGACGGAGCGGGCCATTCGGTTCCGCGCGGGCGCGTCGTTCAGCCTCGCTTTCTTCCGCCTGTTCGCCGACGCCGCCTTTGGTGACGTCACCAGTTATGCAGCGGGCCTTCGCTTCGGATTCTGACCCCTTGTTTGCGAGGCTCGCTGAGCCTGCAGGAGACTGAAATGCGCGCTTTGAGAAAGGTGGCAGTGGTGGGCATCATCGCCATGAGCAGCCTTGCCGCCGAGTGTTTCGAGATCACCGACCCGTTTGTCGTGGCGGTGAACGTGAAGGACATCAAGAATACGTACAACGTGGCGCCCGGCACGGTGAACTTCGACCCGGGGTGCATAACGAAGAATCCGGCGGACTACATCGACGCCAACTTCAACGTGGCGGGTGGCGGCCAGTTGGTCGACGTGATCGTGCAGACCAACGGGGCGTTCGCCGGCGACATCAACAATGGCCAGGTCCGGATCGGCGGGTCACCGCAGTCGATGCAGACGCTGGCGACCTATTCGGGTTCGTGGACGGCGTTCAATACGCCTCAGTCGCTGATCCAGAACAACGTGACGATGAACCTGAACCAGACCGGCGTGAACACGTTGCTGAGCCTGATCGAGAATACGTCGCCGATCGTGATCTGTCACAGCGGCGCGTTCTCGCAGGCCGCGGCGGCGGGCATGTCGATCGACGTCACCGTGCTCGCGCAAGTGAACGCCACGCCCTGATTCGAGAAAGGGGTCAGACACCTTTTACGGAAAACGGGGTCAGACGCCATTTTCGGGAAATGGCGTCTGACCCCGTTTCTATTTCAGCAACCGGCCCTGTTTGTCGCGGCGGATGACATGGACGCGGCCGTTCGTGATCACGTAGGCAGTGCGGCTGGAGTTCCTGATGTCGGTCACCGGGTTGGCGGTCAGGAGGACGAGATCCGCCAGCTTCCCCACTTCCACGGTTCCTAACGAGTCGAGCGCGCCGAGAAAACGCGCCGGTTCATACGTTGCCGCGCGAAGGGCTTCGAATGGCGTCAGTCCGGCCTGCGTGAGGTGCAGTAATTCTTCATGGAGGCCGAAGCCAGGCGGGCTGTTGCGGAGGGGTGCATCGGTGCCGGCCAGAACCCCGACACCCGCGCGAAAGAGCGCGCCGGTCACCGCGACGCGCCGGGCGAACAACCTCGCGCCGTTCACGTCCGCGTCGGGCGGTACGCTGTCGACCATAGGAAAAATGCCGGCGACGTATTGGCGCAGCGAGTCCGGGAGGTACTGCGCGACCGTATCGCCCGGCAGGTCTCGTTTCGGCCAGCGCGAAACCTCAACCTGCGCGACGAGCGTTGGCACGACCCAGGTGCCGTTGCGCTTCAGCGTTTGGTAGAGTGGCGACTGATCGGTGGTATCGCATCGCCCTAACGCGGCCTGAACGGGGAAGCGCGGCGCGAGAGTGATTACCTCGGCGGCGGTGCAGGGATTCGGGATCGAGAGAATGTGCTCGATGCTCGCCTGTCCCGAATCGGACGCATTGGCGGCACCAACGGTGCGCGACACGTGACCCGAGAACGGGATGTGCCGGGCCCGCGCCGCCCGCGCGATAGCGTAGTAGGACTGGGGTGTGAGCTGGCCGTGCACCTTGATGAAATCGACACCAAGGCTGATGAGCGAATCGACCGCGGGCTGCGCGTCAACGGGCGCTTTCACGAGGAGATGCGGGATGGGCACATTGCCGCCCTCGAGATACGGGCCCGAAGAGATGATTCGTGGTCCGATGACCGATCCCGCCGCGATGTCCCGCCGCATGGCGGTGAGTGGACCCCATTCACTGGCCATGTCACGAACGCCCGTCACGCCGTTCAGGACATACAGCGGCAGCACGTCACGCCCGCCGGGCATGGTGAGGTGCACGTGCATGTCCCACCATCCCGGGATGAGGAACAAGCCGCGGCCGTCGATGACTCGAGCGCCGGCCGGCACTGGCGTCGACGCAGCCGGCCCTTCGGCAACGATGTGGTTTCCGTCTATGACGACGGTGCGATCAGCCTTTACTTCAGGGCTTCGTCCATCAACGACCGAAACGTTCGTGATGGCGACGGCAGCAGTGCCCTGGCCAGTGCTCCCCGCGCACGCCATGGCTCCCGCGCAGACCAGCGTTCGGAAAAGGAGTCGAACCACGGACGTGGCGGAGGTCACGCTGTGTGGACGGCTTCTCGTGTTCTGCGAACCTGTCTGTGACTCGAAGCCGGCTACACGCCGCTGGCCAGCAGGCGCTTGGTGGCGGCGACGAGCTGCTCCATTTCGGCCATCGTGTTGTACACGTGAGGCGATACGCGCAGCCCCGGCCGATCCTGGCCTCCCCGCACCGTCGCCACGACGCCGTCCTTCTCGCCTAACGCGGCGGCAAACCGGCGCGGGTCGAGCGCGCCAGGCTTGAAGACCACGAGGTTCGCCGAGCGATCAGGAGCCGGGTCGGTGTAGACCTGCACGCCGTCCATCTTCTTCAATTCCGCGATCAGGAACTGCGAGAGCTGCCGGACGCGGTCGTCGATCGTCTTGCGGCCGATCGCTTCGCGGAACCTCAACGCCTCGGCCAGCGCCACCAGGCGGGCATCATCACGCTGTCCCATGCCTTCCATCTTCCGCGAGATGCCCACGGCACCTGGGTAGACGCCGATCACACTCGGCCAGATGCGGTCGTGCACGTCCTTGTTCACGAACAGGACGCCGCACTCCTTCGGTCCGCACGGCCACTTGTGGGCAGACCCCGAATAGAAGTCCGGCTTGATGTCACCCAGATTCACGTCGAGTGCTCCGAACGTCTGCGCACCGTCGAGGAGCGTGAGCACGCCGCGCGAACGCGCCATCGCGCAGATCTCTTTCGCGGGAAAGAGATCGCCCGAGTTACTCGTCAGGTGGGTAAAGCCGATGAGCCTGGTCTTCGGCGTGATCGCTTTCGAAAACAGGTCGACGTAGTACTGCGCGCCCGGGTGGGGAACCACATGCTGCAGCACCGTCACGGTGTAGCCGAAGCGTTTCGCCTTTTCACGCCAGGCATTGAGGTTCGTCGGGTGGTTGTCGGAGAAGACGATGACTTCGTCGTCCGGACCGAGTTGCAGCCCGTTCGAAACCCAGTTGTTCGACTCGCTGGTGTTGCGCGTGATGACGATTTCTTCCTTCGTGACGCCGAGCATCGTCGCGAGCAGTTCGCGCGAGGCTTCGCGCCCATCACGCATCAGTCCCGACCGCGCTGACGGATTCGGGCTTGCCTCGTATCCCTTTGTCGTCGTGTACAGCGACTCGACGACGGGGAGCGGTGAAGGGCAGAGGTTCGCCGCGTTGAGGAAAATGACGTCTCGCGGCAGGAGATAACGGGAGCGAACCTCCTGCCAGTACTTCTCGTCAGGCGCGAGCGGCCGCGGCGGCAACGGCTCGGCCGTGACGTCGAAGTCGTCCAGGGCCCAGGCGCGGGAAGGAAGCAGCGCGGCGCTGCCGGAGAGCGCAAAGACTCTCGTGAAGTCGCGACGACTGAGCATTTTGGTGTGGGCTGTTGGTCCAGGCTGCTGAAACCGAAAAACACCTGCACGTCAGGAATGGAACGCCCGCTCGTTTTCAGGGAAAGAGCCTGTCTGTAGATAATCTCTCCCCGAACCGCAAGGAGAAGTTGCAGTGCGAGTCGCCGAGGTAAAGCCTTGACCGCGGAGCATTTTAGTGGGAGCGTGACAACGTCAATGTCCGCAGCCGACCACAGCCGGGAGAACCCAGAACGCCGCAGCGTCCGGTCGCTGGATGACCCGGAAACGTTACGGTTGCTTATCCGGCGCATTGGCGAGGGCATCTATATCACGGACATCGCGGGGCGTTTCCTCGACGCCAACCCGGCGCTCCTCGACATCTTCGGAGTATCTTCGCTCTCCGAGCTGCAACAGTATACGGTCCCGCAACTCCTCGCCGATCCGACGCAACGGAAGGCCGAGCTGGTCATCCTCGAGCATGACGGCAGCGTCCGCGAGTTCGAACTGCAGATCGTACGGCCGGATGGGCAGCATCGCACGGTTCTCGACACCACCTATCTCGTGCGCGATCCGGTCAGCGGCGAGGTGCACTATCACGGGGTCCTGATCGACATCACTCGGCGGAAAGAGCTGGAGTCGGCGCTCCGTGAACAGCTTACGCGCGATGCGCTCACCGGGTGCTACAACCGCCGCTTCCTCTTCGACCTCGAGGCGGAGTGCCGGCTCGGCGGCGAGAACCGATGGGGCTGCATCTTCATCGACATCGACCATTTCAAGAGCTACAACGACCGGCACGGGCACGCGAGCGGGGACCAGGTGCTGCAGAAGATGGCCCGGTTCCTCATGCGCGAGGTCCGATCAGACGAACCGGTTATCCGCTTGGGCGGCGACGAGTTCCTGATCGTGCTGACCGGGGAGAATTCAGGTCGCACCTCGATCGTGGCAGAAAGGCTTCGCCAGGCCGCGGCTCGTTCGGCGCCAGTGGCTTTTTCGCTGGGCTGGGCGAAGCGCGAGGGGAACGAGTCGTTCGAGGAAACAATCGCCCGGGCCGATCATGTGTTGATCAACGTCCGCGTGCTTTCCCGTTCGGGCGATTACGCCACACTGCCCAACGACCTGGAACGCCGCAAGCGATAAACGGGGTCAGACGCCGTTTCGAAAAAACGGGGTCAGACGCCGTTTTGGAACAGCCGGGTTCGCAGGTGGTACGCGTCGCAACCATGAAGCGCTTCGCGCCGCTGGTTGCGCTGTTTCTCGCGTCCTGTGATCCGCTCGAGCCCGTCGGGGAACCCGTCGAGCTCACGCTGCGTGTTGAGCTCATGGGCGGGCGCGATATGGGGGCAACCCCCGGCCGTGTGTACGTCTTCACGGATTCGGCGCCGGTGAATCGAGCGTTCGCGTTCCCTGACATGGGTCAGCCCTGTGTGCTGGCGACGACGCCGGTCACGACCTGCACGATGACCGTGCCGCGAGGGGCCCCGGTGACGCTCATCGCACACGAGCCGGATCCGGCGGTGTTCGTGAAGTTGGCGCCCGAGTCGGAGCAGGACACGGTTCGCGACGGTCGTTATGTGGAGTTCACTGGCTGGTCGGAGTGCCCGGATCCCCTGGAACGCGGTGTGTGCGTCCTTCGCCCCACGAACGACCTCACGGTCACGGCATCATTCCAGTTGCTGCAACAAGTCACGTTCTACCAGACCGGCGTGGCGTCGATGGACTACCGGATGTTTTCGGCCGGCCCAACGCTCAAGGTGCCGGCGCAGAACGACAACATCCTCGACCTGGTCGGGTGCAAAAGTTTCCCGAATGACGGATGCGATCCCGTACGCCGCATCGGCGGCTCGCCGCAGCATCGCTTTACCGCATTCGTCTCGAGGCAGACGATCGTCGCGATGTATTCCGAGCCCGGAGCCGCGACGGAGATCGTCGGATGGGACGGTCCCTGCATAGCGAGTTCGCTCTACGGTCCGGGCGTCTGTTCGCTGATTTCGCCGGACACCTCGGGCGCGCCGATTCGCGTGTACGTGCACTACACGTGGTGGGATTGTCCCTCCGGCGTGGACGACCACGACTCAGGTTTCTGTGCCCTGCGCGGCTCCCCCGAAAACGGGGTCAGACGCCGTTTCCGGTAGAAATGGCGTCTGACCCCGTTTTCGTAAGGCGGGCAATACCAATCACTTAGGCGAGAGCAGCACAGCGGTGTGCAAGGTTCAGCCGGCGCGACGTCTCCAGATCGTACCCACTTCAGGACGTCCGTATGCGATCCCTACTTGCCGCGCTGCTTACTGTCGCCGTCTCAGCAACCGCTGGGGCACAGGGTCGACTCATCCCCAGACCCTGCACCCTGCCCAATCCGAATCGCGCGTGCATCGCGAACAACGCGATCGTGCGCACGTCGAGCCAGGTTCGCGTCGAGATGGTCAATCGCGTCTTGCGATACGAAGTCGACGAGACGTTCGTGAACAACGGCGGTGGCCTCGGCGAGGCGGATTACATCTTCCCGCTCCCCGCGGGTTCGGCGTTCGAGGATCTCAAGCTGTCGATCAACGGCGAACTGGTATCGGGCGAAACGATGAACGCGACCGATGCCCGTCGTATCTAAGAAGACATCGTCAGGCGCCAGCGCGATCCGGCGCTGGTTGAATGGATGGGCGCCGGCCTGCTTCGCGCGCGCATCTTCCCGATCAACCCGGGCGAGGAGAAGCGCGTCGTCGTCAGGTTCCAGAGCATTGCCCAGCGTGAGGGCGACGCGTTGCGCATCGATTACGTCCGCGGCACCGAGCCCGCGCAGAACCAGCCGGTCCCGATTCGCCCGGTGCAGGATGGCGACGAGGATTTCGAAACAGCGAACACGTTCAGCCTGACCTACGACAACTCGCGCGATTACGGCACGGCGTATTCGCCGACGCACCGCCTCTTCATGCGCGAACGCAACGGGCGCCAGGTCGTTCGGGCGTCAGGCGACGGTCGCGAAGTGACGATCCTGCTGCCGCTCCGTCGCGCCTCCGAAGCCGCGGTTTCCGTGCTGACACACCGCACCGATTCCGATCCGGGCTTTGCGCTGATCACCATCACGCCGCCGGCGTCCACCGGCCGCACGACGCCGCGTGATGTCACGTTCGTCATCGACGTATCCGGCTCGATGCGGGGCGAGAAGCTGGAGCAGGCAAAAGCCGCCGGTCATGCGCTTCTGTCGTCGCTGTCACGAGCCGATCGGTTCCGTGTGATCGCCTTCTCGACCGACGTGAACCCGCAGGTCGACGGCTGGCTGGACGCGACGCCCCAGAATATCCGCAATGCGCGCCGGTTCCTCGATGGCCTTCGCGCCGAGGGCTCGACGAACATCTCGGGTGCACTGGAAGAAGCGCTGGCGATGCGGACCGATGGTGAACGCCTGCCCCTGGTGGTGTTCCTCACCGACGGTGAGCCGACGGTCGGCGAACGCAACCCGGACGCGATTGCAGCGATTGCGGCGCGCGAACGGGGCGACGCGCGCGTCTTCACGGTTGGCGTGAGCGCCGACGTGAATTCCGCGCTCATCGAGCGCCTGGCGGTCGAAGGTCGCGGCACGGCGCATTTCGTTCGCGCAGGTGAAAGCGTCGAACGATCGGTGTCGCTGCTCGCCTCGCGCCTGACGAATCCCGTGCTGACCAACGTGCGGGTGACGGTCGACGGCGTTCGGCTCTCGCGTGTCCTGCCTTCGGGCACGGTCGACATCTTCGCCGGCCAGGACCTCGTGCTGCTCGCACGGTATGATGGCGAAGGCACGGCGAACATCAACATCGAAGGTCAGACGGCAACCGGTCGGAAGTCGTGGAGCAGCCGCGCAACGTTCCAGCGCCGGTCCACGAACAACGGATTCGTGCCGCGCCTGTGGGCGGCACAGCGCATCGGCTGGCTGGCGGCCGAAAAGCGGCGCACCGGCAGCCACGAGATGGATACCGAGATCAAGTCGTTAGGTGAGCGGTACGGCATTCCGACCGAGTTTTCGAGCTATCTGGTCGTGGAGCCAGGCATGAACATCGCGCAGCGTTCACGTCGCGCGGACGTCGGTGGAGTCGTCAGGCAGATGGTGGGTGCCGCGGCCGGCAACACCGCGCCACCCGCAGCAACTCCGGCGCCAATCGCATCCAATGAAGCCCGATTCGAGCTGGGCCGTCAGGCAGCGGCGCAGCGCGAGGCAAAAACACTGGCGGCGGTAGACGCCATGGCCGACGCGGCCGGTGTACAAATGCGTCAGGTCGGAACGCGTCAGTTCGTGCAGCAGGGGAATGTCTGGACCGACCAGCGCTATGTTCAGTCGCAACGGATGGTCCAGGTGAAGGCATTCTCGCCTCTCTACTTCGAGCTCGTGAGCCAGCTCAACGGATTCAAGGAAGCGATGTCGCTGGGCGGCGAGGTACTCGTCGCGGGAAAGGCTGTTGCGATCCAGGTGGGTGTGTCCGGACTGGACAAAATGACGCCCGCGCAGGTGCAGCAGATCGTAAAGGACTGGCAATAACCAGATGAAGGACGACGAACTGGAACGGCTCTTCCGGTTGTATCACGCTCCGCTCGTGCGATACCTGACGCGGCGGCTGGGTGATCGCGACTGGGCCGAGGAGGTCGCGCAGGAAGTGTTCCTGCGCGCCCTCCGCCAGGACTCGTTGACCAATGAACGCTCCTGGCTGTTCGCGGTGGCGACGAACCTCGTGCGGGACGAGGCACGCCGGACGGCGCGCCAGCGAAAGCACCTGCAGGTGCTGGCGGAGCAGGAACGGGACACGGTATTCGAACCGCCCGTCACCTCCGCGGAGCGGGCCCACGAAGCGGCGCTGGCTCGTCAGGCACTGGAAAGCATCGCCGAACGTGACCGGCTGGCGCTGCTGATGCG
>CAMPKM010000053.1 GCA_946887155.1 uncultured Gemmatimonadota bacterium | reverse complement strand
GCTTGCCTCGGATCAGGACGCAAGTTCCCAGGTGCGGAGCCTCGTCGTCAGGCGCCCGTCGATGCCATCAGACTCGGTCGCCGACGCGGCGGCCACGCTGGCCGCCGAGCAGCGCCAGGTGCGCGCCGAATTCGTGTTCATGATGGGTGGTGAACTCGAGGACGCAGGCGCCGCGACGTCGGGTACGCTCGATCTCAACGAGGAAGCGGAGGCGGAAGCCGAAGGCGACCTGCTCGCGGGACGGCTGCAGAACCAGGGTCGTCTCGACATGATGCGCGCCATACGCTCGATGAGTCGCGCGTCGACGGCCTTGACCGAGAGGAACCTCGAGCAGGCGCTGCGCGATGAGCGCACCGCGCTCGACAACCTGATGCGCGCCTTTTCGCGCACGCGGTTCATTCTTCGTGCCCTCACGCAACGGGAGCGCATCGATCTCGATCGGCGGTTGAGCGGCGAACTGGTGCAGGTGTCCGGCCTGGCGACGCCGGCATCGGCTGTCGAACCGCCCGAGCGCGTGGTTGCGTTGCGCCGGCTGATGGCCGATGTCGCTGCGCTGGCGAACGACACGACGCGAGCAACCAGCGGCCGTGCGGTCGATGGTGCGCTCGCTCTCCTTCGGGCGGCCCCCCGCTCCGACACGCTGCGCGCACTGGCGGGACGGATCCAGGAGGTTGCGGGCGCGGCGACTCGTCAGGCGCCCGACGTCAGGCGGCAGGTGGATAGCCTCGTGCGGTCGATATCGGCGCTGGCCGCCGCGTTGCTGCCACCGGCTCCGTCGCGCCAGCGCTCGCTCGACGCCAGCCGCCTCGCGGGCGCGTGGCGTGACGCGCAACGGCCAGGACGCCGGCCGTGAACATGGTCCCTCTCCGCATCGCCGCGGTGGCGATCGCCATCATGGCGGCCGTCGATCCCTCCATCACGTCGTCGCGACCGAGCCGTCCCATCGTTTCGGTCATCAAGGCGTCTACCGAAGACGTCGTACTTGCCGATCGAGTCGCGGCAGCACTGGCTCCACGATTCACAGTGGTCCGTGGACGGCTGGTTGGTGCGGCCGGCGTCGTGCTCGCCGGTGCGAGTCTGCCTGACGAGAGCGTGGCCTGGCCCGGCCTGGTGGCAGCGGTGGAGCCGACAGCACAATCACCGCAGGTGTCAATCGTCAGCCTCGACGCCCCGCATGACGCGCCGCTGAACGCGCGTGTACCGGTCAAGGCGAGCGTGAACGTTACCGGGGGGAGGGGACGCATCCTGAACGTCGCGCTTCGCTCGGAGCAGGGCGAAGTCGACACCGCCGCGGTGGTCGTGGAGGCCGACTCGGCGATCGTGCCAGTCGATCTCACGTTCATCCCGTCATCGGCATCCGCGGCACGGCTCACCACCGTCGCAACCATCGCGGGATCGGCTTCGGCCGACTCGGCGACGATCCTCGTCGAGTTGCGTGCAGAACGCTATCCGGTGCTGTTCTTCGACCCACGCGCATCCTGGAGCTCGACCTTTGTCCGCCGCGCGCTCGAACAGGATCCCAGGTTCGTCGTCACCAGCCGCGTTCGTACCTCACGCGGCGTATCGAACGTCAGCGGCTCCCCACCCGCTTCACTGGTGGACGCGGTGCCTGACGACTATGCGACCATCATTGTCGGCTCGCCGGACCAGTTGAACGCCGCAGACATGCGCGCGCTCGAGACGTTCATGCGGGAGCGGGGTGGCCGCGTGGTAGTCCTGCTGGACGGCCGGGTCACCGCGAACATCAATCAGCTCACCGGTGTGACGGCCTGGAGTTCAGTCCGGTTGGAGAGCGCCATCGCCCTTGCCGACTCGTCAGGCAGCGGACCGCTCCACGCACGCGAACTGGCGTGGCCCACGCGCAATCCGGCGGGAATTTCGACTCACGCGTGGAGTGTGAGTTCCGATTCGACCGTGCGGACCATTCTCTGGAGCGTACCAGTGGGACCGGGACGCCTGTTTGTGAGCGGTGCCATCGACGCGTGGCATTATCGCGATCCAGCGATGTCGCGATTCGACGCGTTCTGGCCGCGGATCCTCGCTGACCTCAGCGCCGCTGCACCACGGCCAGTGGAGGTCGCGTTGTCGCGACGCGTTCTTGTGCCCGGACAGGAGACAACGGTACGCGTTTCCGCGCGAAGCAGCGCCATGGATGCCACCCGATCACTCTCCGTTCGCACGATGCTGACAAACGGAACCGAGTCGACCTTCGTCAGGCTCTGGCCGACGACGGAGCGGGGAACGATGGAGGGCACGGTGGTGGCACCTGCGACACCCGGATCCTACCGCCTCATCGTGACTGCCGGCTCTACGACCGAAAGCAAGTCTTTCGTGGTCGACTCAGTCGCGAATCCCGCGCGGGCAGATGAACCCGACATCATCGCAGCGTTCGTTTCGTCACGCAGCGGATTCACCATTGGCGAATCGCGGTTGCAGAGCCTGTCCGAGCGTTTGGCAGCAGCGTTCGAACCGGTATCGCGCGTAGAAACATGGTACCCGATGAGGTCGGCCTGGTGGTTGCTGCCATTCACCGCATTCCTTGGAGCGGAGTGGTGGTGGCGTCGCCGGCGCGGACTGGCGTAAGTCGGGACGAGGCGCAACCTTGACGATCGCCATTCGCCCACGCTTGGGCCAGGCAAGGCAGCGAACCTGCACGATTCAAGCACGCCAGCCTGAGGCTTCAGCACCGCAAACAGCTCAAGCACGTACCATCCGCGCCCCTGAGCAGCAACCAGCAACCAGTATCGATCCCCCATGTATACGCGCGAGCAAGCGAAGGAAATCGTCGACAAGGTCCTGAACATGGCCACCGCCGACGCGGTCGAGGTCAGCCTCACCGGCGGCGAAAGATCCGGCACGCGGTGGGCCAATTCTTCGATTACGACGAACCTCGTCCAGTACGATCGCCAGCTTTCCGTCACGGTGCGGCTTGGCCAGAAGAGTGGTACCGCCGAGACCCGTGATTTCAGCGACGCCGGTCTCAAGGCGATGGTCGATGAGGCCCTGTCGGAAGCGCGTCAGGCGCGCGACAACCCAAGCCTTCCTGAATTGCTCGGCCCGCAGGAATACATCCCGGTCGACGCCGCCTTACCCGATCTCGTGAACTTCGGACCGGGCGAACGGGCAAGGATGGTGCGCGACTCGATCGATCTCGCCGAACAGAAGGGTGTGCTCGGCTCCGGCTACATTCCGAAGATTGACCAGACCAGTTGCGACGCGAATTCGAAGGGATTGTTCGCCTATTATCGAGTCGCGGAGGCCGGGTTTATCCTGACATGCCGCATGGCCGACGGCAGCGGTTCCGGTTGGGCAGGTACGACGGGGATCAAGGACCTTCGCATGATCGACGCGAAGGCGCTCACCGAAGTTGCGGCGGATAAAGCGCTGAAGAGTCGCCGTCCCCGCGCGATCGAACCGGGTCGCTATACCGTCATTCTCGAACCTCGCGCGAACGCCAGGTTTCTCTCGTTGATGACCGGGTTGTTCAACAGCGGAGGCGGCGGCGGTGGAGGAGGTGGAGGAGGTGGTCGGGGAGGCCGCGGTGCGGCTGCTGGTGCGCCGCCGGCGGGAGCGCCTGGTGCCGCCGCACCAGCGGGTCGTGGCGGTGGTGGTGGTGGCGGCGCCGCGGGCCTGAACACCGCTGGTCGCTTCATGGCCGACAAGAAGGTTGGCGACAAGCTCTTCAGCGACCTGTTCACGTTCAAGAGCGACATCGGCAATCCGATCCTGCGCCAGACGCCAATTCTCAACGACAACCGACCCGCCAAGCCCGTGACGTGGGTGGAGAACGGATTGCTTCAGGCGATGGGGCCGAACCAGGGCGCGACGCCTAACATGAGCATGTCGATGGAGGGATCGGACCTCTCGATCGAGGACATGATCAAGCAGACGCGCCGCGGATTACTCGTGACGTTCTTCTGGTACATCCGCGGCGTGCCGTCGGATGACCAGCCGTTGCTCAACACCGGGATGACGCGCGATGGCCTGTTCCTCATCGAGAACGGCGAAGTCGTGGGTCCGGTGCAGAACTTCCGTTGGAATATGTCGCCGATCGTTGGCTACAATAACCTGACGCTGGTCGGGAAGCCGGTGCCGATGCATACCAGTGAGTCGTACGATAGCCAGGCGACCGCGCTCGTGCCGCCGGTGCGCATGGAGGAGTTCTACATGACGTCGGTTTCGCCGGCCCTGTAGCGTGAGATCGTGAAATCGTTAGGTGGTGAAGTCGTGAAATCGTCAATCGTCAATCGTCAATCGTCAATCGTCAATCGTCAATCGTCAATCGTCAATCCTGAAGTCGTGAATCGGATTAGGCTCTTCCTCTACCTCTGACCTCGTTTCCATGAGTTCCAGAAGAGATTTCCTCAAGCATGCCGGGTCTGCCTCCGCGCTCGCGTTGTACTCGCGCGACCTCATCGGCAACATCCTCGCGACGTCACCGACGGGACGCGTACTCGAGACGCGGTTCAAGGGCATGGCGGACATCGTGCTGGCGGAGGCGAAGACGGCCGGCGCCACCTATGCCGACGTTCGCTTCACGTTGACGTCGACCCTTCCCGGCGCCTCGGCCAACTTCAACGCCGGCGGTCGTGGTGGTGCCGGGGGCGGCCGCGGCGGTGGTGGCGGTGGACGAGGTGGTGGCGGCGGACGCGGTGGTCGCGGCGGTGGCACGCAGGGCATCCCGGTGGATGCCGACCGGCGCCCGGGTGGATTCGGCGTTCGCGTCATCCACAGCGGCGTCTGGGGCTTTGCCAGCAGTCCAATCGTCACCGAGGACGAGATCCGCCGCATAACGAGAATGGCGGTCGAAGTGGCCCGGGCGAGCGCGATCGCGAAGAAGGCGGACATGAAGCTCGCGCCGGTGCCGGCGTACGTCGAGAACTTCATCACGCCGATGTCGAAGCATCCATTGAGCGTGTCGCAGGCGGACAAGGACGCGTGGGTGCAGGGCATCGTCGACAAGGCCAGCGCGGTGCAGGGCGTCACGGCCGTCAACGTGTCGGCCAGCTGCAGCTACGAATGGCGCTACTTCGCATCGAGCGAGGGCTCCTACATCGAGCAGGAGCTGATCCAGACCACGCCGAACATGAGCATCACGGCCCGGGTCGGCGATGTCACGAAAACGCGCAATTATCCCGGCGTGTCCGGCATGGCCGGCTGGGAGATCATCGATGAATGCGACTTTCCGCAGGTCGTCGAGCGGGTCGCGAGTGAAGCCGTCGAGAACTGCAGCGCCCAGCCGTTAGGCTCGAGCGGGCTGCGCGACCTCATCCTGTCTCCGTCGCATGCCGCACTCACGATTCACGAGATCATCGCCCACCCGACGGAGCTCGACCGCGTCGTCGGCTACGAGGCCAACTACGCCGGCACCAGCTTCTGCAAGCTATCCGACGTCGGGAAGCTCAAGTACGGATCGAAGCACCTCAACATCGTCGCCGACCGGACGACGCGTGGGCTTGGCAGCTTCGGGTTCGACGACGACGGTGTGAAGACGATGAAGTGGGACATCATTCGCGAGGGAACGCTGGTCGGGCTGCAGACGAATCGCGAGACCGCCCACTACCTGAACGAGGATTTCAGCCGCGGGTGCACGTACGGGAGTTCCTGGCGCGACTATCCATTCCTCCGCATGCCGAACGTCCAGCTCGAACCGGGGCCGGAGAACTCACCAACGCGGGAGCAGATGATCGCCGACGTCCGCAACGGCGTGATGATCGACGGGCGCGGCAGCTACTCGATCGACCAGCAGCGCTACAATGGCCAGTTCGGCGGCCACGTGTTCTGGGAGATCAAGAACGGCAAGATCACGCGCATGGTTACCGACGTGACCTACAACGCGATCACGACGGATTTCTGGGCCAACCTCGACGCGGTGACGGGCCCGAAGGAATGGCAGATGTTCGGCACCGGCGGCGACGCCAAGGGGCAGCCCACGCAGACGAACGCGATTTCGCATGGATCCCCGTGGCTGCTGATCCGGAACATCATGACAGGAGCGGCCTTCGATTGAGGAGAGCCAAGGGCAAACCGGTTGCGCCAATCAGCGTGGGTCCGGTTTGCCTGTTGCGCTGATGAGTGCAAAGGTTTGACGCGGATAGCGCAAAAACCTGCGGACTGAGCAGAATGTGCTTCGTACGTTCGTTAGTCCCGTGAGGGAATGAGTGTACGCTTCATCCGCGCAGTTTTCGCGCAATCCGTGCGCGTTTTTTTGTAGCCGCGTTTCCAGTCAAGACATTGAGTACACGACGAGATTCACGGCGAACCTCGTATTATCCTCGCGCCTGAACCGCTTGTTCCGCCAGTCGTAGTCCCACTCGCAACCGTAATCTTTGTTGGAGTAGACGATTCCCAGCCGGTCAGCGTGCTCGAGACCGCGCAGGTAGTCGTGCACGATGTTGTCCCCCCAGCCATTGAGTTCGTGGCTGGTCTGCGGCGGACCCTCGGGAAACCGGAAGAAGGCGCGATACAGCGGGTGCGAGTTCGGGATTTTTGGAAGCGGATCCGGACCTGGAAACATCCGCGCGACTTCCGCCTCGAACGACTTCGAGTACAACCCGTTTACGTCATGGTTGCAGTCGTCCGAGAACAGGAGTCCTCCGTTCTCGACGAAGCGCACCAGGCCCGCGCGTTCCTTGTCGTTGAACCGGACCAGCTTGTGCCCGGTCATGAACAGGAAGGGAAACGCCAGCAGCTCGGCCGAATCCGCGGTGATCACGACTTCCTGCTGGTGCACCGCGATGGTCGTGTACTGCACCACCGAGTCGAGTACGTTGGCGCACACCTTGGGATTGTAGTCCCAGTCGCCCGAGTCGTAGCGAAGGCGCGCGAAGACGAATTCGGACGTCGACCAGCTGCCTAACGCGCGGGCGAGGCCCGGCGCGATCGCCACGCCCGACAGGGCGGCGGCGATCTCTTTCAGGAATCGGCGGCGAGTGTTCAACAGGATCCCGAGGATGGCAGGTGAAGCAGGCCCAGCCGGTAAAAATGCCAGTCGCGTTCGTTCATCGTGAATTTCATCCACTGGCGGCCCGGGAAGGGAGTCCTTCCGGGGACGAACCGAACAGGGATAACCGATTGCGCGATTGCTGCGTATAATTGGCGGTGTCCAACCCTAGCGAGAGGATCGAACATGCGTTGCAGTCATGGATTTGCGGTTGCCATAGCCGCCACGATTGCTGTCCCGGCGATCAGCGCCGCTCAGGACGCATCGCGCGCCGTTGCCGGTGGTGGCATCTCCGTCGCCGGATGGATGGGAAAGGTCGATGCCAATGAGGCACAGCGCGGCGGGAAAATCGAAGACACGAAACTCGTGACGATGGGTCCGGGGTTCCACGTGACGACCGGTCCGGCTGCGGTCTACTGGAATACAGCGAACACCGCCTCGGGTAACTACACGGTCGAGGCGACGTTCACGGAACGCGAGTACATGGGCCTGAATGACCACCCGCATCCTTACGGGCTGTTCATCGGCGGAAATGACATGGGCACGGACAATCAGTCACTGCTCTATTGCGCTGCATACGGGAACGGAAGCTTCATCGTTCGCGGTTTCGGTCCGGCCGCGTTCCAGCTGAACGGCCGTCGCGGCGAAACGAATGATGCCGTCAACAAGGCTGCCTCGAAGGGGCAGGCCGTGACGCAGAAGATCGCCATGCGGGTTTCGGCGGACAAAGTCGAATGCCTCATCAACGACAAGGTCGTCGGGACATATCCGAAGTCCGACGTGGTCGCCGCTGGCAAGTTGAAATCCACGGACGGTGTTTACGGACTCCGTTTTGGTCATAATACGGACGCCCACGTCGCCGGCCTGACCAAGAAGTAGAAAGCTGCTGATGATCGAAAGGGCCGGAGCATAACTGCTCCGGCCCTTTTCGCGTTCGCTTCGTTAGCGCCCTGGCGTGCCTCAGACGACCTCGTACGTGAAGCCTTTCTCCTGCACCATGCCGACGAGCATCGTGTGCGCCGGCACGACGACTACGCCGGGGTTCAAACCGGCACGCAGATCCTGATAGATCTCCTGCGGTGAACCCTTGGTCGCCCCCGCGATGCGGGCCGCGACGGCATTCAGCGCGTTGTTGCACATCCAGAACACCACACCGCGCGCCTGGAGCGGACGCACTCCCGCTCCGGCCATGCTGCCTTGGCCACCGTCGAGGAAAGGACTCTTCTGCGCCGGCTTCCCATCTGCACCGTTGACCTGGAACAACTGGCCGATCGGGTACTTCGCGTATAACGCATCGCTCGCGTTGATCACGAAGCCTTTGCCGGCAATACCGGCGATGGCGTTCACGTCGGGATGCTTGAGACCGAATACCGATTCCCACGAGTTCAGCCAGTTCTTGATCACCGCGAGCGCCAGCCCCGTATCCATGATGTCGAACACCTGCTTGTGTTTGC
This sequence comes from uncultured Gemmatimonadota bacterium, assembly GCA_946887155.1. The sequence continues at coordinate 3,431 of CAMPKM010000053.1, read as the reverse complement.
CGGTGAATCGATCGATGAAGGACAGGTCCCAGCCCTGCGGCGCCTGCTCGGCGCCCGCGATGGTTGGGAGAAGGCTGACGCCCGCCATTGCGCCGGCTGAGGCCAGAAACTCGCGTCGGGTTGATGTCACGGGTGCGTCCTGGAGGAGGTTCACCAAAAGTAGTGATTTTTTGCCGCGCAACGAACTCACGTCGCGATTGGCTCCCTCCGGGATGAGCCGAGCTCGGGCAATTCGACGCGTTACCGGTCAGGCGTCGGATATCAGCAACCACGGACAAGGAGACGGGCATGCGACGGGACCTGAAGGCGTGGCGGCCCACCGGAATGCTTGCGGTCAGCATTCTGGTGTTGGCGTGTGGTGGGGGAACCTCGGAACCTCCGCCGGCAATCGTCGTTTCAGTGTCGCCGTCAACCGCAACAGTGGCGGCAGGTGGAACGAGCCAGTTCACTGCTACGGTGACCAATAGCACGCAGGGGGTGACCTGGTCTGCAACCGGTGGGACGATCACCGGTTCCGGGCTTGGTGCCACGTACACCGCTCCACTCGCTGGAGGCACGTACACGGTTCGCGCTACCAGCGTCGAAGACGCAACCAAATCCGGAACCGCACAGGCTACGGTAACGCCAATAGTCGTCTCCCTCTCACCGGCCACCCGCGCGGTGTTTCGAGGCGAACCTGTCACGATTGCCGCAACCGTTACTGGTACGTCGCAGACAGGCGTCACCTGGACCGCGAGCTGCGGGACGGTAAACGGGACAGGCAGCTCCATAACGTGGACGGCGCCCGAAACAGCTGGGCCGTGCACGGTCACCGCGCAGACCGTTTTCAACACGGCCATCTCCGGCACCGCCACCATGACCGTGCGAGGCGGGTACCTTGTGGCCAGCCTGAACGACGTTAGCGACGGGACGTGCAACTATTCGCACTGCTCGCTGCGTGAAGCCATCACGGCATCCAACGCGGACTCACAGGCTGATTCGATCCACTTCCAGGTCGTGGCGGCGGCGTTCGGCAATACCGCACAGACGATCACGCTGACGTCAGCGCTTCCGGTCATAACGACGCCCATGCACATCGTCGGACCGGGTCCCGACGTCTTTACGATCGACGCGGCGGCGACAACGGTGAATCAACGTCGCGTCCTCGAAGTGGACGGTGCCGTCGCGTCACTGGCTGGCGTTCGCCTGCGCGGTGGCATCAGCAACGGTGGCGGTGGGCTGCTGCTCACCAACGGCGCCGACGCCACGCTGACGAACGTCATGGTCGTCGAAAATGAGGCGAATGGCGGAGAGGGCGGTGGCATCATGGTCATCGGCAGCACGCTCACGCTGGACCAGGTGATCATCGATGAAAACAAGGCGACCGGCACCAACCAGCCTGGAGGCGGACTCTCACTTTCCTCGGGCGCCGAGGTGACCATGACCGGCGGCCGAATCAAGGGAAACACGGTCGCAAACGGATGGGGCGGCGGAATCCGGCAACTGGACAGCAAACTCACCCTGACTGGCACCACCGTCGAAGGAAATTCAGTGTTGGCCGGATCGGCGGGCGGTGGTGGCATTCTGGCTGAGGGGACGTCGACGCTGACGCTCGACAATGCCACGATCAACGCGAATGGATCGCCCGCGGGTGAGGGCGGAGGACTCCGGATTCTCGCCGGAACGACGGGTTCGATCGTGAACTCGACGGTCTCCAACAACACGTCGAATACCGGCGCCGGAATGGTTCTTGGAGACGTCGGCGAGTTCACTGTCGACGGCACGACGATCAACAACAACACGTCGAACGGTCGCGTCGGAGGACTCTGGCTCTGGGGAGCCTCGGACGTGACCATCAGCAACAGCACCATCCGCGACAACTTTGCCAAAGGTGGCGGTGGTGGCGGCGGCATCTATTTGCAGGGTACGGCGATTGCCCGCCTGAACAAGACCGTCATTCGAGCAAACAAGGTGACCGGCACGAACAACAGTGGCGGCGGTATCCAGGCCTTCAGTGGGACGTCGCTCATCATGACTGACGGCAGCATCGAGGCCAATCAGGTCGAGTCCGGATTCGGGGCGGGAATCGCGGCCGCGGGAGCAACGCTGACGCTGACCAACGTTCATGTCAGCGACAACACCGGCGGATTGGCTATCGGTGGCGGAATTTCTGCCGGAGGTTCAACCAATCGCACGGTTACCGGTGGATCCTTTACCGGAAACGTTGCCACTGGCGCATCGGGAGGCGGCATTCTCCTGAGCGAATCCACGGCCACGATTCAGGACGTGCTGTTCGAAGGGAACGTCGCCGGCGTTCAGGGCGGCGGAATCCAGCTCGTCACATCGGGAAGCGTGACGCTCACCAACCTGACGTTCCGTAACAACCAATCAACCGGTGTCGCTGGGGCTGTCGGCGTGTTCGGGACAACTTCGCTCTCGATATCGAACAGCGCCTTCGAGGGCAATTCGAGCGGAAGCTCGGGCGGTGCCGTCGCCAAAGGTGAAGCGGCGCAACTGACGGTGACCGACTCGAGGTTCCTGACCAACACCGCCACGTTGCAGAGTGGTGCCCTTCACCTGGTTGGCACCGGGAGCGCAACGGTCCAGCGATCGACGTTCTCGGGGAACACGTCAATCACCGGCGGCGGCGCCATCACAAACGGTGGTCCCGCGGTCATCGAGAATTCGGTATTCAACGGAAACTCGGCGGGTTCTTCAACCAGTCCCACGGCGGGTCAGGGTGGTGCGATATTCGCGGCCTCCCTCGGCAACACGACTATCCGGAACAGCACGATTTCCGGTAACACAGCCACCACGCTGGGCGGCGGCATCAGTGTTACCGGGCCCGCGAACTTCCAGAGCCTGACGATTGTCGGCAATACAGCGGCGACGATTGGCGGCGGCATCGCCGGCAACAATGCCGGCGCCATCACCATCGCGAACTCAGTGCTCGCGAACAACATGATGGGCACCAGCCTGCTCAACTGTGGCGTCGCCGTCACCGCGACCATCACATCGCAGGGCAACAACCTCAGTGACAATGCGTCCTGCCCATCCTTCACACAGGCGTCCGACAAACTGGGGGCCGCGGCTGGCCTCAATGCCACGCTGGCGGACAACGGTGGTCCAACGATGACACATGCCGTCATCGCCGGCAGTGCGCTCATCAACTCGGGAAATCCGGCGACGTGTACGACCACCGACCAGCGCGGATTCTCCCGAAAGGACGCTTGCGATATCGGCGCCTTCGAGTTCGAGGGGATCGCACCTGCCGCTCCGGCCAATCAGGCCATCGGCTCCCGTTCCGCTGCCCTGCTCACCAGGCGGACACTCGGGTCTCGTGGAGCAACTCGTTTGAAAGGGATCACCATCCCCCGCGCCGCAAACGGCGGAATTGTCATTGACGAGGTTGTTCGCTGACAGCGAGGACGGAAAAGGGGACGGGATGTCAC
>CAMPKM010000052.1 GCA_946887155.1 uncultured Gemmatimonadota bacterium | reverse complement strand
GGTGACGGGCGGGTACAGCGAATCGGGATCCACGAACGTGCCCGCGTAGCGCTCCAGCGCCAGGCTCGGCTTCGTGCCCTCGACGCGCTGGTTCTGCTGGTTCTGCCGGCGATCGTCCTCTGCATCGTCGGCCCGCTGCATCGCCAGCATCTCTCCCGACCAGTCACGCGATGGGGCGCCAAGGAAGGTATCGAAGACCTTGAACATCAGCGGATGCCGGATTTCCGAGCTGGTGTTGCTCATGATGTAGACGCCGATGCCTTCCTCACGGATCAATCCATTGATGGCGATCATGCCGGTCAGCGAGCCGGTGTGAAAGTCCACCTGTCGGCCGAGATAATCCTGCTGGAACCACCCTAACGCGTACGACCGGAAGTGCGGCTTCGACATCCGCAACTGCGGCGCCGAGTTGCTGGTCCAGGGCGGGATGATCGTGGCCGGCTTGAACAGCTCGGCCCAGGTCTGCCGGGTGAGCAGGGGACGGCCGTTCACCTTGCCGGTGTCGAGCAGGAACTTCACCCACTTCGACATGTCGGCCACGCTCGACCAGACCGAACCCGCCGGACCGATGCCGTCGGCGAACGAGTTGCCGCTGACTCGCAGCGTGTCGCCCTGGCGGCCATGGGGCTCGGCCCGGTTGTCTTTCGTCTTCGCTTCGGCCAGGGTCGTGACCGATCGGGTCATGCCTAACGGCTCGAAGATCCGGCGCTTGATGAACGCGTCCCAGGTCATCCCGCTGGCGGCCTCGATGACCGCGCCGGCGACCGTGTACATCACGTTGTGGTAGATGTAGCCGTCACGGAACGAATACGTCGGCTTGATGAAGCGGATCCGGCGAATGACCTCGTCGCGCGAGTTGTCGCCGTGCGTCCAGAGGTAGTCCGCGTTCGGCAGGCCGCCCCGATGGGTGATGAGGTCGCGGACGGTGACCTCCCGCGTTACCCACGGATCGTACATCTCGAAACGCGGGAGATATTTCGTGACTGGATCATCCCACTCGACCTTCCCCTCGTCGACGAGCATGCCCAAGGCGGCGGCGGTGATCGCCTTGGTCGTTGAGGCGATGGCAAAAATGGTCTGGGTGTCGACCGCCGCCTTCGTCCCCACGTCGCGCACCCCGTACCCCTTGGCGAAGACGAGCTGCCCCTTGTAGACGATCCCGATCGCCAGGCCGGGTACGTTCCAGTCCTTCGCGGCCTTTTCGACGTACGCGTCGAGTTCCCGGATGGCATTCGTATGGCCATTGGCCTGGGCGGACAGGGAAGAGGCCGAAACGGCCAGTGCGACGACGAAGGTGCGTACCCGAATCATTGAGTACTCCCTGACCTGGGGCGAAAGAGGAGGCGGCGATAACCGCTCAATGGAACACCTACAAACTCTGCCATACGGCCCGGAGGTTCGGAAGTGTTCCGGGTTCACATCGCGGCGGTTCGTTCATCCGGCGAGGGCGCTGGCACCGGTGCGCCGGGCCCCACGGGGTCGATCCCGTCACCGTGCGCGCTGAAGCTGTGGGTCCGCCGCAGCAGGGCAGTACGACTAGTTTCCACGGCTATGCTGGGGCTGGGGTGCATGCGGTTGTCGACGGCGCGCGACCGGGACGATCGGCGCGCGATCGCCGTCCTGCGCGCTGCACTGGATGCGGGCATCACGCTGCTGGACTCGGCGGACTCGTACTGTCTCGACGACGCGGATCGCGGGCATAACGAGAGGTTGATCGCTCAGGCGATTCAGGAATGGGGCGGAGAGCCTTCCACGATTACCGTCGCCACCAAGGGCGGCATGCGCCGGCCCCGGGGCGAGTGGGTTCCCGACGGACGGGCCAAGTTCCTTCGTGAGTCCTGTGACCTCAGTCGGCGAGGGCTTGGACTGGAGACGATCGACCTCTACCAGCTCCACGCTGTCGATCCGAAAACTCCGCTGGCGACGTCGGTCCGAGCGCTCGCGAAGCTGAAAAGCGACGGATGGATACGTGACGTAGGGCTCTGCAACGTCACCGTCAGCCAGATTCGCGAGGCGCTGGCGATCGTACCCATCACCTCCGTCCAGGTGAGCCTCGGCCCGCTCGACGACGAATACCTGCGGAATGGTGTGGCCGAGTACTGCCGGGAGAACGGGATCACGTTGGTCGCGCATCGTCCGCTGGGCGGAGATCGCCGAAAGGCACTCGCGCGAAACATCGTGCTGCGAACGGTCGGCGACCGGCATGGCGCGACACCGGAAGAGATCGCGATTGCGTGGTTGCTCACCTTCGGCGATGACGTCGTTCCCGTACCAGGCGCGACGAAGGTCGAGACGATTCCTTCCATCGTGAGAGCATCGGACATCCGCCTGACGAGTGACGACCGTCTGGCACTCGATTCCGCATTCAATGGCACGCTGTTGCGCGTTCCGCGGATTCAACGCCGACCGGCCCGAAGGACAGGCGGCGATGTCGTGGTCGTCATGGGCATGCCTGGCGCGGGCAAGACGACTATCGCGCGGGAACTCGAAGCCGTTGGATACGAGCGCCTCAATCGCGATGAAACGGGCGGCACGCTGGCCAGCCTGGTGCCTCGGCTCGATGATGCGTTGCGCGCCGGCCGGAGCAACGTGGTCCTCGACAACACGTATCCCTCGCGTGCGTCGCGGAACGCCATCATCGAGACCGCCTGGCGTCGTGGCGTCCACGCGCGCTGTATCTGGCTCACGACGCCCATCGGCCAGGCCCAGGTGAACGCCATTCGCCGGTTGATTGCCGTGCACGGCTCGTTGCCGACGCCCGAAGAAATCAGGGAGCGATCAAAACAAGACACTCGTTACCTGCTTCCCGATGCGCAGTTTCGTTATGAGCGCACGCTGGAGTCGCCGACGGTCGATGAGGGCTTCGAGACAGTCGAACAGCGCGCGTTCGAGCCTGACGAGGATTCCGGAACGCACAGTTCCCTGATTGTCGATCTCGACGAACTGAAGGATGACACTGCGTATCCGTTGGAAGAGATCCAGCAACACTTGAGAGAGGGGTGGCTTCTGTTCGTGCACGCCTGGCGCCCGCTGGTCGCGCAAGGCGAGGCGACAGCGGCGTCGGTGGAGGAGGAGTTCGACGAGTTGCGCCAGCGGATTGGCCATGCATTCACGAGTGCGTATTGCCCTCACGATGCCGGACCGCCCGTTTGCTGGTGCCGGAAGCCGATCCCCGGCCAACTGCTGGAGTTTGCGTCGCGCGCCAGCGTCGCTCTCACCCGGTCGATTGTGGTGGGGTCGTCAGCCGCCGATCGAACACTGGCGGAACGGGTTGGAGCCCGCCTGCTCACGCGGATCAAATAAGGCCCGCTGAATCAAGCAGGCAGACTCAGGTACAATTCATCGCTGCTGGCGCACCGGACCGTGTTTCCCTACTTTGGGCAGCGGTGGGAGAACTGTTCCTTCCGGAGTCGCCATGAGAAGATCGACGCTGTTCGTTGCGGCATGTCTTGCGCTCACGATCGCCTGCGACGCTGATCCGACGGGCACGCTGCCGAAACGCAGCAATCCGCCGAAAGGCAGTAACCCGCCGCGGGAACTCCACCATTTTGTTCTGCACCACAACACCGCGGTAATCCGGGTGTACGACGCGATTGCAATCACGGTCGCGGCTTACGACCGCGATAATGTCCTCTTGCCTGCTCCAACGCTGGAGTGGCGATCAGAGGATCCGTCCATAGCGACGGTCGGGCCTTACGGTCTCGTGACGGGCCATGGCGTCGGCGACGTGCGAATCTGGGCGTCCATCGACAGGTTGGAAGCGTTCACCACGATAAGCGTGCGCCCGGCGTTGCTTCAGATTGCGCTGCAATCCGGATCTTTCGTGCTGCAACTCGGACAAACGTCGATTCTTGAAGCGAAGTTTGCTGGAAACGCCGTGCCCGCAGGCGTCCAATTCATATGGGAAAGCGACGGCGACGAGATCGACCTCCGACCCCTCGATGGATCTGGATCGCGGGTGGAAGCGACATCGCTGAAGATCGGCCTGTCGCGGATCTCGGCTCGTGCACGCGAGAGCGAGGCCAGTTTTGTGTTCGCGGTGGCGTCCGCGCCCGAGCCTGAGCCACCGTTCGAGTTCACGGACTTCCATTACAACATGTCATGGTCGGACGCTGATCACTTCCTCGTTATCCCCTCGCTTCGGCTGGCGGTCGCGCCGTCACGCACGATCAAGCTGATTCGTCTCGAGATCGGAATCGGGGGACTGTTGCTGATGCCACCGCCGCTTTGTTCAATGGCCCAGCTCCCGCCCGGCGAGCATGACGCACTGGGATTGAACAGCTATCCCGCGTCTGCCGGCCTTCTGGCGACGTGGTCGGACGAAGAGTGGACGATGCTGGCGCTGTTGACGTACCGGTCCGACGACGGTGTTGTGAGGACGGCGGCGGTGGAGGGATGGGTCGACCCGTGGGGGTACGACTGGGTCACGGGCAAGATCGATTGGCATGCGTGTGACAGTCAGGCGCGCGCACCAGCGCTCTCCGGGATCGCGGCTGGTCCGGCTGAAGTAACTCGACGCTGATCGCTCGAGTGGCGCCCGTTGCGACTGTCCGGGACAGTGATCGCGTCGTTCTGACCGCCTAACGATTCAGGAACGTGGCGATCGCCTCGGCGACGTCCGAGGGCGCTTCCTGGGTGCGGCCAGTGCCGGGGTTTGCGTCGCGCGCCGGCTCACGCGAATCACATAGGCCACGCCTGATGCACGGGAAGGTTTTCAGGCGCAGCATCCAGGACTGGTGCGCACTGAAAGGTCCTACCGCAGATGAAGACGTTCTAACGCGACCTCGTATACTCCACCCCGAGTGCGGTTGAAGTGTCGCAAAATGCCAGACTGATTTCGCGAGGCTGGCGTGATTCGTTGTCGCACCCGTACATTTGCGGCCCCCCCGATGGACCGATACGAACTCCGGAGGCCCAGATGAAAGTGAAACTGGTAGTGGGAATTGTTGCTGCGATTGGAGCGATCCTGGTTACCGCATCAATATCAGAGGCTGATCCAAATCTCGGTAACGTTCCCGCCCATCGTCACTTCGTGCAAACTCCCAACGGCAGGATGGTCGAGGTGGGACCGCGGCTTTGCGACAACCCGGACCTCCAGAAGGCATTCAACCAGTTTCACAACAATCTGCACGTGGTGTCTGCCACGGGAATCGGACCGGCCGCGCCTGGCCTGCACAACGGCTCCGAGCCGGACATCCACGCCGGCGGATGCGTCGTGCAGCCGTAGAACCGCGTTGAAGGAGAAAGGCAGCGATACGCACTGAAGGTGGTGCAACTCGACGATGCCGCACTTCGGCCAGCCCACTGGGCTGGCCGGTTTTATTGTGGTCATCGCACCGCGATATCGGGATTACGCCGGCCAGCGTGCTACTGGGTGCGAGCGCGACGCAGCGCCAGGTTGCCGGACGGTTAGCCTTCGTGGCACCGTTAGGCGATACACGCCGGACGCACTCTCGCTCGAAACGGCGCTCAGATCACCGATTGAGAAACTCGGAGATGGCTTCGGCGACCTCGGACGGCGCTTCCTCGTGCGGCCAGTGGCCGGCGCCCTCGAGTGCGAGAACGTCGGCGGCAGGCACTTCCTTCCGCCATCGCTCGAGCTGATGCGGGCGAAACGCCGAATCCTTCAGCCCCCAGATGATCTTCACGGGAATGGAACGCAGCTGCGTGATGCGCGAATGAAGTTGCTGGTAGAACGGGCGGGAGCCGAGCAAAGCGTACGCCAGCGGCCAGAGGACGAGGACGCGATCCTCGGGAGATTCGAACGGCTTGAGGTAGTGCTGATGGATTGCCTTCGTCAGGCGCCCGCGGTTGCCATAGGCGGAGGGCATCAGAAACCGGAGCGATGCATTCAGGTGGCGATACATCCAGCGGCCCAGCACGCCGTTCACCAGTCCGGCCCGGCGCGTCATCTCCCGGTCGTAATCGAAAGGCCACATCCAGCTGTTGATGATGACGAGGCGCGTCACTTTGCCATCGAGCGCAAGCGGGAGGCCGATCGGGCCGCCGTAGTCGTGAACCACCAGCGCAAAACGATCGAGGCCGATGTGATCCACGAACGCCTGGAGCCGCGCGGCATGCGCTTCGGGGGAGTACGATGCCTGACGAGGGCGATCCGAGAGCCCGAATCCCAGGTGGTCGGGTGCGATGCAGCGACACGCATCGGATGCGGCGCGGATCACGTGACGGAACTCGAACGACCACGTCGGTGTGCCATGCACGAAGAGCGCCGGCGGCCCGGCGCCCTCGTCGACATAGTGCAGCCGACCATCCTCGAGTTCCGCCCAGTGTGACGTGAACGGATACTCGTGACGGTCGACCCAGTCGAGATTCGTCACTTCTCGTCGAGCTTTCTTCCGGCGTTCAGGTTGTCGAAATGCATGATCGTGTTGAACACGAGCGAGTAGGTGCCAATCGTCGAGCCACGCCACACCGGATTGTTCGCGAACAACACCACGTGGCCCCGTTCCAGCGGCACGTCGACGACAGCCGGGCGTTGCGCGATCTGGCCACTGCTGCCTAACAAGCCCGACACCAGGAGATCGCGCGCGTCACTGAAGCGCAGGATCACGCGCGGGCGTTGCTCCGGCGGGATGAGGTTCGTGGCATTGCGCAGCATGTCGTCGGTCACGGGAGCGAGCTCCCACGGTTGCACCGTGGTTCTCGGCGGAAGCTGGAAGCGCTCGTCGAGGGCAGGGAATCCCTGGACCTGGTCGCGATCGTCAGGCGTTCCCCGTCCGGTGGCACGCTGGGCGGGGCCGCCACCACCGCCACGACCGCCGCCACGGCTGGTCCCGACGTTGAAGCTTTCGCCGCCGCTGCTGTAGACCGCGAGGCTGTCCTTGATGCCGTAGGCGATGGGGCTCGCGCCGTCCACGAGGCGCGAGCGGAGCAGGGAACCGACGACGGTGTTCCCGCTGGGCGAATTCATCGTGACGCCTGACGCGTAGCCGAACGTGATCGCGAACTGCGCCGTGTTCTCGACCGCTACCAATACCCCACCTTCCTTCACGAACGTCTCGAGGTTGGCGAGACCCGTCCAACCCAGGCCGGGCCGGATGTCGTCGGTCTGGGCGTAGGTGCCGATGTTCGGCGTCTCCGGTGAGTTCTTCCACGGCATCGGGTTCCGCCACATCGGCAACCCCTGGACGATCGACTGCGCGTTCCCCCCGCCGGGCGGGAACAGGATGACATCGTATTTCGCGCGCAGGTTGGCGTCACGCGACGCTTCCTGCGTGCTGATGTACTCGTACGGGATCTGCAGCTTGTCGAAGGCCATCCGCCACCAGCCTTCGGTCTGTGTGCTCGCCCAGGTGTGCATGAGCGCGACCCGTGCTGCCCGCACCGGATGCGTCTTCACGGTCGGTGCCGCGGCGACGGCCGTTATTTTGAGACCGAGCTCGCGAGCAGCGCGATCGAGTTCCGCCTGTGGCGCGCCCCGTATGATGAATGAGCCGCGGGCAAAGCGCTGGCCGCCTGCCTCAAAGGATTCTTCGGCCGCCTGGAAATCCGCCGATCGAAGGCGGTACCTCAGCGTGGTCAGCGCGTTGTCGCCGTTGGCGTTGATGAGGAAGACATCGCCCGTCCCGATGTCGCCGCCAGGCGCGATGATCGCGCCCGTCACCGCTTCCACCGGAACGCGAAGTACCGTCGTGTCGGTCACGCGGATGCCCTGGGTCGCAAACCCCTCCGGGAACGTCCACCCGGTATCGTCGTACGGGTTGGTCTGCGGGTCGTTAGGTGCCCAGTACTGGTAATCGAGCAGCGCGTCGGCGATGCGCGAGTAGGGCTGGTCCATCCGGATGATGTAGCTGCCGGCGGGAAACTCGCGTGACTCGCTATCCGCGCCACGTGAGTCGGCGGCTCCACCCCGTCCCGCGGCCGCCGCTGACGTATCCCTCCCGGCACCGCCGGCGCGTCCACCGCCGCGACGTGGAACCTGCACGGTGAAGGGGGCCGTCGCTCTCGAGATCTCCACCTTCTGCTTCTGCATCACCTGGAGCAGTTCCGCCTGGGCCCCCAACCGCGGATCGTTGGCCGGCAGCACGTAGGCCGCCGGTCCCTCGGTCCTTGCCTTCAGGATCGACCGCTTGCTCTTCTCGTAGAAGTTCTGCAGGAAGAGGCGCTTGTTGGTGGCGAAATAGTTCAGCGAGACCAGCACCCCGGTCTGCTCGTAGTTGTTGTTGTTGCGGAGCGACCAGCGCACGCGCGGCAGCGGTGGATTCTGGCGGTACCAGGTGCGCGACGTCTGGCTTTCGGAGAGTGTACGATCCAGCGTTTCGGCGCTCCCGCCGTTGCCGAACGTCTCGTAGAGGCGGCTGATCCCGTTGTGCGTCGCGGCGATGAACATCAGGTAACCCGGCGACCACGTGTCGAAGGCGCCGAAGGCAAAGACGCCGGGCATGCCGAGGCGCGTCATCTCCTGCACGTTGTTCCAGCCGATCATGTGCCACTCGTTGGTGAGCAGCGGGTCGAGCCAGGCGTTGTACGGTCCGTCGCCGATGGTGTTGTCGTAGAGATAGGGCACGGACTCGTGGAGGTCATGCAGGACCTGCGCCTTCCAGTCGACGTACGTGTTGAGGACGTTCTCCGTGAGCTTGAGCGTCACGCCCATGGCGTCGCGGTTGTTGTCATGCGCGACGTACTTCCCCCAGTAGATCAGGTTCGGCCACGTGCGGTCCGGGTACTTCATGTGCCAGTTGAAGATGTCGACCTGGCGATCGCGCCCGTCGACTTCGACGATTGGCGTGATGAGCGTGATGAGGTTGTCGCGGATGTGCTTGATGTACGGGCTCTCGTCGACGGCCAGGCGATACGCGAGCTCCATCAGCGCGGTGGGCGCGCCGGCTTCCGGCGAGTGGATCGTCCCCGTGATGTAGTAGACCGGCGCCGTCGTGGCGGCGAGGCGGGCCGCTTCGGCGTCGTTCATCCCGATCGTGCGCGGGTCGGCCAGTTTCGCCAGGTTGGCCTTGTTCTGCTCGAGCCGGTTCATCAGCGCTTCGCTGGCGACGGCGACCGCGATCATTTCGCGGCCTTCCTCGGTCTGGCCGATGGAGAAGACGCGAACGCGGGGACTCGCGGCGTCGAGGCGTCGCATGTAGTCGTAGACTTCCTTCGAGTACGGCAGCTTGTTCGGCGCGCCGGCGATGTCGCCTAACACGACCGTCGGCGTCGGTACCGTCCGCGAGGCAGGCAGGTAGTCGACGAGCGGCGACAGGAAGAATTTCTCGGTCGTGTACTCGAGAATCTTCTTCGTGTACTCCTCGTCGATCGGCTGTCGCGGATCGCGCCCAGGTCGCTCGGCGGAGGGTGCGGCCGGGGTACCGTTGGCCGTCGCCGCCTGCGACAGCAGGGGAGTCCGGACCAATGCAAGCAGCGAGAGGACAACAGTGAGTTTCATCATCGGGTCAATGTCAGACGGTCAGTCAGGGATTGCAGCGTCACCCGAATTGTGCAGCCAGTGTCGGAGGTTGCGCCATGCCGTGTGGTCGCAAAATGGACCGGGCCCCGACACCAATGGTGGCGTCGGGGCCCGGAACGAACCTGGGGCTGGACCTACTCTGGCGGAGCGTCCGCGAGACGAGTGACGAGCCAGTTGTCAGACGCGATGATGCCCGCATCGATGCCGGTCAGGTGATACCCGAATTGCCTGAACGACGTGGCCCGGGGCGCGGCGATCAACTGTGCGTTTGCAACGGGTACGCCATTGATCGCAAGCGAAACCCGTTTCGTTGTCGCCGGGTCCTGGGTGGTCAGGTGAACCGTCAATGTGAACGTCTGGGGAACGTCCCGGGTCCACTCACCGACGTCGAGGGTTGTGACGGAGTTACCCGAACCGCGTACGGAAAGGACAAGGCGATTCTGGCTGCTGACGCTCACATACGACAGCCGGGCGATCTCGTTGTTGCTGTTCTGGGCGTTGAGGAGCACGAAGGGCGCTTCCTTTACGCTTGGTTTGTTCTGGAGCGAGGTCCAGGTCACGTCGTAGGAACCGATCGTTTCGTTCTCAACGGCATTGTCTCGTGTGCCCAGCAAGCTGAATACCGGGCAGTTGGTGCAGGCGCCCTGCCCCTGGCTGAGGACGACGACGCCACCGGAGAGACCGCCGAGTGCGTCCTGGATGGTGACAAAGCCAGGCGACGTCGCCGAAATGGTCCACGCGTCACCGAGATCGGGGGTGTCCACGCCGTCGTTGAAATTCTGCGGATCGTCGAAGTTGTCCGCGAAAATATCGTTCAGGACACCACCGACGAGGCTGAACGAGCCAATCGACCCACTCTCGCCGACATCATCGGCAAAGAGTGGCTTTGGTCGCAGGTAGTCGTATGCCGACGCCAGCGCACGGCCTAACGGGCCCGCGTTGCGCGTCAGCCAGTTGTCGGCGGACGCATGGAAGCCGGAGCAGGAGTATGCCGGGTCGAGCAGGGGTGGCGGCAGCACCTCACCACCGAACCCGGTCTTCTGGTGAACGATTCCCGTCTCGCCAAACGTATGTCGAAGGCAGAGCGTGATGACGGCGCCCGGCGTGTAGAGTGTTTCGTGTGGGTAATCCTTCACGTCGTAACAGGCGGTTCCGTTGCCTTGCAGGCTCTGCGCACTTGGTCCCGTAACGCGAAGGCTCGTCGCACCGCCGCAGTCGCCAGCCACCTTTGGTTCAAACGTGAACAGGTGGGCCGTGCCGGGAGTCATGCCACTGAGAATCTCGAGGCGGGCGCCAGCGTCATTCGTAGTCATGAATTCGCCTGGCGACAAGACAGCCGCCCCTCCGGATCCGAGCAGCACCGAAGCAGGTCTGACCAGCGCCGAGTTCGTGACGTAGAGCGTGACAGAAGCCCAATGGTTCACGATGGACTGGGCCCGCGTCGCATCGACCGTCCCGCGGTACCCGATGACGGCATCGAGGTACGTCATCAGCTGCGGAAGCGCATTCGGACATGCAGACTTGATCGTGGCAAATTGGGCCTGCAGGTCATCCAGCGCGCTTCCGGTAAACAGGTCTTTCTGCTCCTTGGCGATATTGGACGCGAGATTGCCGCTGCATTGCTGGCTTTGCGCCAGAAACGGCTGGTCAGGAGCGAGTGGTTGCCGAGGCGCCTGGTCGGCGCACGCTCCCATCAGAACGATGGCCGCAGCGCCGGCGATGCCGGCAAAGGATCGACGCATGTAAGACTCCTTGGGCGAGGTAATCGCCTTTCCAGCCAGTGAGAGATCGTTTACAGATTCTGCCGAGCCTAACGGTACGAATCAGAAGCATCGCCGGTAAGTTCCGGCGGCTCATCGCCTGCCGAAGAATGAGATTGGCACTTCCCAACCTTCGCCGTTGGAGACTATCGACTCCGGGATCAGGATCCGGCGCCTTGTCGCAGGTAGGCGTTCCAACGCGGGTCCTGCTTCAAACCTCTCCACCACCAGTGGGTGGTATTGGCGAAACCGCTGCCGTGGGCTCGTTGGCCGATGACGTATTCACGCAGGTTCTGGAACGCAATCAGCGTATCGCCAGGCGTTCCGAGCATGATCCGCATGAGGGCTTCCGCGGTCAGGAGTTGTCCTGCTGGATCGACATCGCGTCCGGCGCGCGCCCGCTCCAGCACGTGGCGTGCCGAATCCTTCATGCCTTTCTGAATCAGCGTTGCCGCCACGAACATCTGATGTCGGCGTACTTGAAGATCTCTCTGGGCCGGCGGGACGAGCTCCGCGAGCTTCTCCACCTCTTCCCAGGCTGAATCAGCCCCCGATATCACCTGACCGGTCGCTCGCATGACGAGCTTGCACGACACGAACGCCCAGTTCCGCGGAAACCTTCGCGCTCCCTCATTGCAATGCTGCTGAGCAGTACCGAACTGCTCGAGGTCGTGGGCGGTTGCGTACATCTGCCGTAGAATGTT
>CAMPKM010000051.1 GCA_946887155.1 uncultured Gemmatimonadota bacterium | reverse complement strand
ATGCCGGTCGACAGTCGCTGCCTCACCGGCTTCCATGGGCGCTTCATCGTCGACGAATTCGGAAAGCGGTGTCTCTGCGAGGGTTTCCGCTTCGCTCTCCAGCAGCTCCACCGGCGGGTGCGCGGGTCCGTCGAGATCCACGAGTTCGAATGGATCCGCCGACTTCGGCGGTTCCTCGATCATGTCGAATGCCGCCGGCTCTTCGGCCGGCGTATCGCCGACAACGTCGGCCGTATCGTCTCGCCGCTCGACGAAATCGAGTTCCTCGGGCGCCGCGTGGGCGGGAGACTCCTGGACTTCCTTCGGCTGGACGGCGGTCGCCTCGAATCCTTCCGGACGTGTGGGCTCTTCCTCGGGGAAGAAGGTGATCGACAGTCCCGTCAATGCTGGAACCGGCGCCGCCACCGGCGCCCGTGCCGACGCCGGCTGCGTTGCATTCGGAGTCGACGGCGTACCGGTGGACGTTTCGGACTCGGTCAGGTCGAGGAACACGAGGTCGCCGGCCGGTGGTGACTGCTTTTCCACTCCGGCGCGCGGCGTCATCGACGGGTCGATGGCGCGCATGCGATCGACCGTGGCGCGCGCCTCCGCCGCCCGGCCCTCGGATTGCAGCTTTTCGTAGAGCGACTGCAACTGCTCGATGGCCTCACCCTTCCGGTTTTCCTTCGACAGCAGCTCGGCGAGAACCAGGCGCACATCATCCTGGTCCGGATACAGCGACGCGAACTCCTTCAGCGCGCGGAAGGCCTCGTCGGCCATGCCGAGCTTCTGCATCCGGTCGGCGTACTCGAGGAAGTTCTTCCGGGCGTCGCTCTTGAATCCTTTCTTGGCACTGATGCGAGCCAGCTTGTAGTACACGTTGGCGCGACCGGGCGACTGGCGCAGGATCTTGCTGCACAGCGCGATGGCGTTGTTGAGGTACCCGCGCTCGGCGTACACGTCGACGGCGCGTTCGTAGTAGCCTAACGCCTCGGTGACGCTCCCCTTGCGCATGAGCATGTCGCCCACGCGGTTGAACAACGGCACGTCCTCGTCGCCGAGGTCCTTGCCCCCCTCGTCGAGGATCTGCACGTACACTTCGAGCGCGCGGTCAAACTGCTTCTTCTGCTCGAGTTCCGCGGCGCGCTTGCGCAGCCTGGCCAGCGCGGCAGACATCAGGCCACCCCTCCGGCGGCCGGCCGGCCGCTGACCCACGTGGCCAGGCATCGCTGGTCGGCGTACCAGTACGGCAGCTCCCGCACGTCGTCGATGTCGAACAATGCCAGGTCGGCGCGGAAACCCGGCGCCAGTTGCCCGGTCTCCCCAGCGATGCCTAACGCCGCGGCGCCGTTGACCGTGGCGGCGAGGATGGCCTCGGCCACCGACATCCGCAGCTGGCTGACAGCGAGCGTCAGGATGAATGGGAAGTTCGGTGTAGGCGAGGTGCCGGGGTTGAAGTCGCTGGCCAGGGCGACGGCGGCGCCACGGTCGAGCAGGGCGCGTGCCGGTGCCTGACGATCCTTGCCGAGGAAGAGGAGCGTTCCCGGAAGGAGCGTTGCGACTGTGTCGGATGCGGCGAGCGCCTCGATGCCGGCATCGGTGACGGCGCCCAGGTGGTCCGCTGACGTCGCGCCTAACTCCACGGCCAGCTCCGCACCGCCCGAAGGCCGAAGTTCATCGGCGTGCAACTTCACGCGCAGTCCGGCGGCCTTCGCGGCGCTGAGGATGGTGCGTGATTCGGCAACGGTGTATGCCCCCGGTTCGCAGAACACGTCGGCAAAACGGGCGAGCCCCTGCCCGGCAACACGAGGAATCATCTCGTGCACGAGCAGTGAGATGTAGTTTGAACGGCCATCAGCAGTTACGCGCGCTTCGATGGGGATTTCATGGGCGCCGAGGAAGGTCGGCACCAGCCGTAAATGGACGATTGAGGCCAGCTTACGGATTACTTGGAGCGTTTTAAGTTCGTCGTCGAGCGTAAGTCCATATCCTGATTTGACTTCCACCGTCGTCGTGCCATGGGCGGCAAGGCGGCTGAGCCGGGGTACGGCGAGGGAAATGAGTTCCTCCTCCGTGCGAGCGCGCAGGTCGCGCACCGACGAGTGGATGCCGCCCCCCCGTTTCGCGATCTCCATGTAGTCGAGCCCTGCCGCCCGCATTTCCTGCTCATCGGCCCGTGGTCGCCCGAAGATGGCGTGCGTATGCGAATCGACCAGACCAGGCATGAGGACCCGGCCCCCGCAGTCGACCCGCTCGTGGCCTGCATAACGACGCTCGAGTTCATCGCGCGGACCAACCGCCTCGATGATTCCTTCGGTCACCGCAACCGCACCATTGTCGAGCATCGCCAGCTCCCGCATTTCCTCACCACGGCGCGCTCGGGGCGCCCCCGCGCACGTCACCAGCTGCGAAGTGTTGGAGAACAGGAGAGAGGGCGAAGCGAATGCCATCAGCGCAGGTGATTGGGACGAACCCTGACGGTATCGCGACCTGACGATCTCACGACTTCACGACCTCACGCATACGGCTTCGCCATCACGTCCCGCACGCGCGACAGCCGCAACGGGGCTTGTGCCTCACCACGACACGCATAGAAGCACTTGTTGCAGTCGATCGGCTCGTACCGTCGGAAGTCGCGCCAGTGGAAGTCGGTTGGAAAATCCGGGCATCGTTTCACGTGGCCCGACGGATCGATGTGGATAGTCCGGATGCCGGACTGACACGGCTCGGTCGTCTCGCCGCGGAGGTAGCGCGGGATCTGTTCGAGATAGTAGTCCGAGTTCGTGATGATGCCGCGCCGGCGCCGCTTGAATGCAAGCAACTCCTCGATCACCGCCTCGGCCCTGGGAACCGAGCCGTTCTGGATCAGGTGCGCCGGATTGCCGTTCTTCAGGTCCGTGTACACGCTGAAATTCACGCCCACGCCGAGCGATTCGGCCGTGCGGACCACCTCGAGGACGTGATCGATGTTATCGCGCTTGATGACGGTGTTGAACCGGATGGCATTGATGCCTGACGAGCGCATCGCCTCGGCCGTGGCCAGGATCTTTGCGGTGAGGCCGGGAATCCCCCGTTCCGCGTCATGACGCCCGTCGACATAGTCGAGGGAGATGTTGAACTGGCTCACGCCGGCGTCCCATAACGAGCGCCCCCGTTCGGGCGTGAGCATGCCGCCGTGGGTGATGAGCGTGATGTACTTGAGGTGGATGGCGTCCCTGACGGCGGCGACCAGGCTCTCGAGGTCGCGTCGCAGCAGCGGCTCGCCGCCGGTAAAGGTGACGAGCATGGGATTGAAGAACTTCGCCGCCTCCGCGCACCGCTCGGTTTCGTTCTCGCGCTCGGACGACGGCGTCTTCCAGTAGTCGCAGAAGCCGCAACGCGCGTTGCACCGCATCGTGACCTCGAAGTGCACGAGCACCGGCCGCCGCGTCATGCCTAACCAGGCGTACTTGGCGAGGAACAGCGGAACGTGCCAGGGCTTGAAGCGGGCGGAAAGCATGACTCAAGCCCCCCGGTCCAGAGAGCAGAGTCCAGGGCGGCGGGCCCGGAACGCGCGCCGATGCTTCACTCCGGACTCCGGGCTCTGGACTGTACCCCTCATGACTCGAACATCGGGAGCCGAATCCCCTCCCGCTCGGCCGTGGCCAGCGCTGTGTCGTAACCAGCATCGGCGTGTCTCGCGACACCGATGCCCGGGTCGTTGGTCAGCACGCGCTCGAGTCGGGTGCGCATTTCCGGCGTGCCGTCGGCGACGATGACCTGGCCGGCGTGCAAGGAGTTGCCGATGCCGACGCCTCCGCCATGATGGAACGAGACCCACGATGCGCCGCTGGCCACGTTCAGCATCGCATTGAGGATCGCCCAGTCGGCGATGGCGTCGCTGCCATCCTTCATGCCCTCGGTCTCGCGAAACGGAGACGCGACGCTGCCGGTGTCGAGGTGATCACGGCCGATCACGATCGGGGCACTGAGCTCGCCACTCGCGACCAGGTCGTTGAGCGCCACACCGAAACGCGCGCGCTGTCCCTGCGCGAGCCAGCAGATGCGCGCCGGCAGGCCCTGGAACTGGATTCGCTCGCGCGCCAGCGAAATCCAGCGCTTGAGGTGCTCATCGTCGGGGAACAACTCGAGCACCAGGTCGTCCGTCCGGTGGATGTCCTTCGGGTCGCCCGACAGCGCCACCCAGCGGAAGGGGCCGCGACCCTCGCAGAAGAGCGGGCGCACGTACGCCGGAACGAATCCGGGAAAAGCAAAAGCGTTGTCCACGCCGGCGTCCAGCGCCACTGTCCGGATGTTGTTGCCGTAGTCGAACGTCACCGCCCCGCGTTCGTGCATGACGAGCATGGCCCTCACGTGGTCGACGATCGTGGCCACGGAGCGGCGCACGTATTCGCCGGCATCAGCCTGGCGGAGCTCGATCGCCTCGCGCAGACTCAGGCCATTCGGTACGTAACCGTTGAGGGTATCGTGCGCGCTGGTCTGGTCGGTGAGTACGTCGGGCGTCACGCCGCGCCTGACGAGTTCCGGCAGCACGTCGCCGGCGTTGCCAACGAGGCCAACCGACAACGCCTGCCCCTTCGCCCGCGCCTCGTCGATCCAGCCTAACGCTTCGTCGATGGAGTGCGTCTTGCGGTCGCAGTATCCCGTGGCCAGGCGCTTGTCGATGCGCGACTCGTCGACCTCGATGGCGAGGAGCGCCGCGCCACACATCGTCGCCGCCAGCGGTTGCGCGCCACCCATGCCGCCCAGTCCCGCCGTGAGCACGAAACGGCCGGCCAGCGTACCGCCGAAGTGCTCCCGGGCCACGGCACCGAACGTCTCGTACGTCCCCTGGATGATCCCCTGCGACCCGATGTAGATCCACGAGCCGGCGGTCATCTGCCCGTACATCGTGAGGCCCCGGCGCTCGAGATCCCGGAAGACGTCCCACGTCGCCCACCGGCCAACCAGGTTGCTGTTCGCAATCAGGACGCGTGGTGCGTGGAGATGCGTGCGGAACACCCCGACCGGCTTCCCGCTCTGCACGAGCAGCGTTTCGTCGGCGTCCAGCGTGCGCAGCGTCCGCACGATGGCATCGAACGCGCCCCATGACCGCGCCGCGCGTCCTGTCCCGCCATAAACGACGAGATCTTCCGGCCGTTCGGCGACATCGGGATCGAGGTTGTTCATCAGCATCCGCAACGCCGCTTCCTGCTGCCACCCGCGGCAGGAGATCGTGGTCCCGCGCGGTGCGCGAATCACGCGCGGGCCTACCGATGTCGTCATCGTCGCCATCTAGCTGATTCCCTCGAAACGTCCCTCGGCGATGGCCTGGGCTACGAGCAAGATATCAGGCGAAACCGCGCGATCGCGGTCCATCGTCGGCACGATCCCGCGAAGGATGGCGTGCGCTTCCTCCACTGGCGCGCTCGACCGCAGCGGCCGCCGGAAGTCGATCCCCTGCGCGCCACACAGCAGCTCGATGGCGAGCACGTTGCGCACGTTGGCGATGATCCGGCGCAGCTTCCACGCCGCGCCCATGGCCATGGGCACCACGTCTTCCTTGCTGCCGTCCGTCGGAATCGAGTCTACGCTGGCCGGATGCGAGAGCACCTTGCATTCGCTCGTCACGGCGGCGGCCGTCACCTGCGCGATCATGTACCCCGAGCTCACGCCCGCGTCCGTCGTCAGGAACGGCGGCAGTCCCTGGTTCAGGTCCGGATGCACCAGCCGATCGATCCGTCGCTCCGCGATCACCGCCAGGTTCGTCATGCCTATCGCGAGCATGTCGAGCACCATCGCCACCGACTGACCGTGAAAGTTGCCGCCGCTGAGCAAGGATCCATCCTCGAAGACCAGCGGGTTGTCGGTCGCGGCGTTGATCTCGCGGCCGATGATGTCGCCGGCGAAACGCAGCAGGTCGTGCACCGGTCCATGCACCTGTGGCATGCAGCGCAGCGCGTAGGCGTCCTGCACGCGTGGATCGCCCACGCGGTGTGACTCGCGGATCTCGCTGTTGTCCAGCAGGCCCCTGAGGATCGCCGCGGAGCGCATCTGGCCGTCCTGACCACGCACGCTATGGATTCGTTCGTCGAACGCGACCGGCGTACCCATCAATGCTTCGAGAGACATCGCCCCGGCAACGTGCGCGACGTTCCACAATGAGAGAGCATCGGACAGGGCCAGCGCGGCGACGGCGGTGTGGGCCTGCGTTCCATTCGCGAGCGCAACACCCTCCTTCGGGCCAAGCTCGATCGGCCTCAAGCCCCGTTCGGCCAGCAGAGTCCCGGCGGGCCCGCTCCGGGATCCGCTCCGCAGGTCGCCTTCGCCGAGCATCGACAGCGCCAGGTGCGACAACGGAGCGAGGTCTCCGCTCGCACCGACGCTTCCCTGCTCCGGCACCGGAGGAAAGAGACCCGCGTTCAACATGTCGATCAGGAGCTCGGCGAGTTCGGGCCGAACACCGGAGTGACCCTTCGCCAGCACATTGGCGCGAAGGAGCATCATCGCGCGCACTTCATCCTCCGGCAGCAGCGGCCCGACTCCCGCGGCGTGACTCCGGACGAGGTTCACCTGCAGTTCGGCCAGCCGGTCGGGGGGAATCGCCATCTCGGAGAGTTTGCCGAACCCGGTGTTCACGCCATACACGGCTTCACCGCTGGCGAGTTTGCGATCGACGATATCTCGAACGCGTTGCATGCGTGCTCGCGCAGACGCGTCGAGCTGCACCAGTGCGCGAGCCCGGGCGACTCGAACGACATCCTGGAGGGTCAGTGAATTGCCATCGACAGTCAGGGCCGTTGTCATGCGGGGAATGTAGTCGAGGATCGAGTCGTCACTGAGGATCGAGTCATCACGGATGCTGGATTAACACCGTAGGTCCACAGACAGAGAACCGAGTTTCCGCGAATTTTGCGAATTGACGCGGATTGTGATGACTCTCGTATTCCGAGCCCGGCGGGACGCCCATGAGGTGATTCAGTAGTTCACCTTCAGACCTTTTTTTTACTGCAACTCCGGGAATTCCGAAGATCGTTAGCTGCAGGTTCGCGTCAATTCGCCTGATCACCGCCGAGTCGGTTCTTTTGGATTGACGCGGTGGGTCAACTGACGGAGGAGCGAGTCACCGCGAATTTCGCGAATTTACGCGGATCGTGACAACGCCATATTTCGAGCCCGGCGGGTCGCCCACATGAGGCACTTCTGTTGTGTCACGATTCAGTCTTCGCCTACGACGCCGAGAAGCCCGAAGAATCGATGTTGGTTGCTCCGCGTAAATTCGCGAAATTCGCGTAAACTCGGTTCTCCGTCAGTTGACCTACCGCGTCAATCCTCCGCGCAAATCCTCCGCGCCAACTCGACTCTCACCGGCGGATACCGGTATACCCACGGCCGTAGTCGCGCGTGTCCCAGTCGAACTTGATGTCCGGCTGTGCCTTGAGCGAAATGTGGAAGTTGAACGTGAAGTTGCCGTTCGGCGCGCGCATGAACGCAAACGTCGCGTTCCAGTCATGCAACTCGCGCGTCAGCGTGAAGAGTTGGCTGGCAAACTCCTTCCGCGTGAAGTCGTAGGTCGTCGACCATTGCGCGCCCCACTTCTCGGTGATGTGGAAGGAAAGCGCCGACTGCGCGTTCGCCTGTGGCGGCGTCACGAAATACGTCCCGCCTCCCGTTCCGCCGAGTCCAGCCCCCTGCGAGTCGCTGGTAGGCGCGAGTCGCTGGATGCATGACTCGTATTGCACGAAGTCGAACCGAAACGGCTCGCACTCGAGAGTGGGATCCACGGTGACGACGCCCGATCCGACCGGTGGGCGTGTCCGCTGCGCGCTGTAGGTCAGGCTCCATTCCCACCCGCGACCCGCGGGCACACTCATCTGCTGGGCGATCTGGCTGATCGAACCCGCGATCGGCTGACCCGCGACCATACCTGGCGTCGCGCCTGACGGCAGTGAACCCGGCGCCGATCCCGGCGCGCCGGCGCCTGTCGAGTCAGCGAGCCGGATGCCGAGCAGCCTGGCGAGTCCTCTCACGATCGGCGACGCCGGACCGAGCGACAACGAACCACGCAACGCCTCGCGATACGGCTTGAACACCGCGCTGTCTGAAATCGGGTCGCCCTGAAAAAGCGACCAGTCGACGCCGATATCGAATCCAGGAAGCAGGTCCGAACGAGCCGTGATGCCGAAGGTGCGATTGGTGAGGCCGGTCTTTTTCGTGACGCGCGCCCGCTCGAAATCCCAGCCGAGTGACGAGAACGAGAGCGCGAGGAGCTTGATCTTCTGCCAGCGGTCCTCGGGGATCGAATCGTTCGCGGGCCGCAGCTTGGCCTCGAAGGTGGTGTTGAGTCCGAGGCTCAAGGTCTGCTGCCGATTCGCCCCGAGGTATCCGATACGCGTGCTGCCCACGGCCTCGAGGTATTCGTCGCTCACGTCGCCGGCGGGCGTGTACTGGAACGACAGCGACGGTGAGATCGCGTGCCTGATCGCGGCGACCGGGCCGAACCCGGGAAAACGACGGTACAGCGTGGGCGCCATGCTCACGCCGAATGCCGGTCGCATCGAATTGGCGACGAATCGGTTGCCGGTGCGCTCAGACCGCACGAGCAATCCGTGCGGGTCGACTTTCTGGATCGAAACCGACGGCGAAACATTCCACGTGCCCTGGAAGAAACCGGGCAGCGAGAAGCCGGTTTCCCAGTTTACCTCCGTAAGGTACGTGCGCTTGTAGACCCGTTCTTCGCGTTGCGACGTGTCGTTCACCGCCACCACGACGCGTTTCTCCGGGAAGTCGTTCAACCGGTCGGTCACGCTGAAGCTGTTGCGCCAGTCGAACCCGAGGATCTGCAGCGGCGTGTCGAAGCGGATCGACGTGTTGCGCGCGTTCCTGTCCAGCGGGAGGCTGTCGAGTGTGCCGCCTGGTCCGGTGATGTAGCGATTTGCGAAGTCACCGATGCGATCGATGTGCAGGTTCTGCGTGCTCGTGATCGCCAGCGACGGTGTCCACGTCAACCACTCGCCGGCCGTAATGGGCTTGGAGGTGATCGAAAGCGAAGGGAACGTGCGGTCGATCGCGTCGCGTCCCGGGAACTGCTGTTGTGTGCCGCCCAGCGAAATCGAAAACGGTCCACGCCCGGTCGAGAAGTTGAGTTGCGACGAGATGGTCTGCACCGCCGCAAACGGGTTGAACTGTGTGTTGCGCTGGACGGTGGTGTTGGTGACGTAGTTGAGGTTCGCAGTCAGTTTCGTCCGCTGCGAAAAATCCTGTCGATGGTTGAGGGAATACTGCTGGTTGGTGGAGCCGTCGCGGAGGTAGTGCTGCGACACGCCCAGTTCACCGGCCAGGAAGCGATCCTGCCAGGAATACCGGAAACGCCCGTTGAACTTCACCCAGCCGGGGTCACCCTCCTGGGGCCGCGCACCACTGCGCCAGTCCATGGTGAGCTGCGCGTCGAGGTAGTCGCTCAACGCAAAGTAGTATCCGAAGTCCTCCACCATGCGCCGGTATCCCGAGCGATTGCGGATGATGTCGGAGAAGCCGATGCGGGGCGGGATGATGCCGCTGCGCCGGCCGCTGCGAACGTCCTGGAAGATGAACGGCAGCCAGAAGACGGGGATGTCGGCGATGTAGAGAATCGCCGGCCGGGCCACCAGGATGTTCTTCGTGATCATCTTGATCTCGCCGGCCGCGAAGTGAAAATGCGGCGTGGGATCCTGGCAACTCGTGAACATCCCGCCCCGCATGTAGATCGCGTTCGCGCCTTCGGCCGTGGTGTCGCCCTTGAAGGCCGCAATGCCGCTGTGGACGATCCACCGTTCACCGCTTTCCATCGCCGTCGACACCTCGCGCACCAGTCCTTCCCGCGATTGCACGTCGTAGCGCAGCAATCGCCGGCCGACGACATCATCCGGGCCGCGCGCCGGATCGCGCAGCAGCACCGTATCGCCGCGCGCCTCCACGATCTGCGTCGAGTCGTTGAACGTGATCGTGTCGCCTAACAGGATGGCGGAGTCGCGGGACACCTGTGCGTTGCCGCGAAGGTACATCTCCCGCTTTTCCGCCTCGAGCCGCACCGACTCGCCCTGATAGCGGGTCACGGAGTAGCCGGGCCGGCTGAGGAGCGTTGCCATCACCGAGTCGGCCGGGTTCCAGGTGATCTCCCGGCGTGTGGGCAGCGTGTCGGCGCCAATCCTCCGAAGCGAGTCGGCGCGAAGGATCGAATCGGCGCGGGCGAGGGAATCCTGGCGCGCGACCGAGTCTGGGCGGGTTGGGACTTGAGCGTCCGTGGTCGTTGGCAGGAAGAGCACGAGAGCGCAAATAACCAGGGGCGCAACTGCCAAACGGCGCACGTGCCGAACGGCGCACCCGCCAAACGGCGCACCTGCCGAACGGCGCACCTGCCGAAGGACGCAACGGCCGAAGCGCGCAACAGCCGAAGGGCGCAAACTTCGAAAGGCGCAACGGCGCAACGACATCACCAGATCGACGGTTCCGGCTCGGCGGATTTCTCCTTGCGCCGCTTCCACCGGAACACGACGCTCGAAAGAATCACGCTCAGCTCGTACAGGGCATACAACGGCCCCGCCATCAGCAACAGCGTCACCGGGTCGCCACCCGGCGTGATGAACGCGCCTAACACGATCGCGCCAACGATCGCAAACCGGCGGAACCGGTGCAGCATCGCCGGCGTCACGATCCCGAGCATCGACAGCAGCAGGATGACGGTCGGCAACTCGAAGGCCACGCCCAACGCCACCGACATCCCCACCGCAAAACCGAAGTATTCGCTGAAGCCGATCATCGGCTGCAGCGACTCGGCCTGGATTCCCGTGAGGACCTTGAGGGTCAGGGGGAGGATGACGTACCACGAAAGCGCACATCCAGCGAGGAACAGGATCACGGCCATGACCAGGACCGGGATCACGACCTTCTTCTCGTGCGTGTAGAGCGCTGGAGACAGGAACCCCCAGAGGTGCCACACGATAACCGGCGACGCGAGGATGGTTCCGAGGATCAGCGACAGGTTCATGATGATCTTGAACGCCGCCGCGGGGTGGAACACCGTCAGCTTGCCCGTCGGGAGGTACGGAAGGACGGGGCCAGCCAGGAAGTTCAGGATGAAATCATCGTTCGTGAACAGGAAATAGAACGAGACGCCAACGGCGATGACGAGCGCGCCCAGCGCCCACATCAGACGTCCGCGAAGTTCCTCGAGGTGATCGAGGAACGGCATTTCTACGGACTTGCCTGGGCCCATCTAGCGAGTCGTCAGTCCGGCGGATTCCGCGCGAGCCATTCCGTGGCCAGGGTGGATTCATCCGAACGCGGATAGTTCCGTACCACATCCTGCATCGCGGTCCGCGCCTCGGCCGGTTTGCGCTGCGCCATCAGGGAGAGGCCCAGCTTGTAGAGCGACGTCGGTGCCGAGGGCGAGTTCGGAAACTTCGTCACGACTTCGCGGAAGACGCTGTCGCCCTGGACGCGGTTCCCCTCGGCGTCGTACGACTCGGCGATGCCGCGGAGCGCGTCCGGAACCCGGTCGGAGGTCGGATGCTCCGTGATGAGTCTCGTGAACGCGTCACGCGCCGACGACCAGGCCCTGGCCTGCAGTTGGTCGCGCCCGATCTGGTACAACACGTTAGGCCCTTCCGCGACCACCGGAGGCGGAATAGCCGGTGGCGCGGTGGTGTCGCCAGGAGTCGCTGGCGGTTGCGCGGCCCGCATCGCCTGCTCCGTGATCTGGCGACTGCGCTCCTCGAGATCGGCGCGGAAATTCTGCAGCGCCGTAGAGCTCTGGCCCATTAATTCGCCGAGCTGCAGAAGCTGCTGTCCGATCGAGCGAAGGTCCTGCCGGGTGGCACCCTGGAAGGAATCGAGACGGCTGCCGACTTCCTTCACCGAGTCCCGGACAACGACGAGCGTGGTATTAAGCGTCGTCGTGAGGTCGGCCAGTTGCTTTGCGCGGACGGAATCGGCACGTGCGTTGGCGGTGCGGACAGCCAGGATGTCTTCCTGCAGGATCCGCACGTCGTTCCGGGTAGCAAAGCACGCGCTTAGCGACAGGACGAGCGCGAACGGGG
>CAMPKM010000050.1 GCA_946887155.1 uncultured Gemmatimonadota bacterium | reverse complement strand
CGAGCCACTGCCCCACGCTGCACTCACTGACCGGACGTCCCCTTCCTGTTCCGAGATCGACCTGCAATACTTCACCCTTGACACCGATCTTGAGTCGCGGAGTGAAGGGAGGACCCTGCGGCCTACCCGAGCCTGGGGCAACCGTCAAGGCAAGCCCGCGATTTGATCCCCTCGGCTTCGGATCACACAGGACCGATGCTTCCACGGAAACACTCGCGGATGGTGCGAGTACCGCACGAACGCGGAACGACGGAACGGCGTCCGCGGCAGGTCGGAGGGAAGCCAGAATTTGTTCCCCGATTATTGTCCCAGTCGCCGGAGCCGCGGTGGAATGCATCGTATGAGCCCGCGGCGTCGGTCCCATCATCACACTCACCAGAACTTCGCTTGGTCCACCCGCGAACGCCGGTGGAAGTGCCGCGACCAGCGCGGCAGAATCCACCAGTGCGGCCAGCGGAGGGAACGCCTTCGAGTCCGTGAGCGGCTTGCATGTCTGAGCATTGGCGAGCGCCGGAATGGTGGACAGACCAACGGCGATACAATAGCTCGTGAACGATTTCAATCGATTCATGGCGACTCCAGGTTTGTTGACGGCGTCAGCGGCGGATATATGCCAGTCCGTTGGTTGCCACCCAAATCCGCAGCGGCGGTTGTCAGCGGCGCAGGCACACGTTGCTATGACTTCTGTAAGACCAATGTCAGGCCGACGTCATCGTTGATGCCGGTGAGCGTCATGATGTTGCCCTCTATCGAGTAGCTGAACGTGGACGTTTCCTCCGACTCCGGGTCCAACGTGATTCGCGTCGAGGTGGCCGAGTACGTTCCGGTTTCGCGGCAGTTCGCTGTCTCACAGCTCCCGAGCGTCTCATCGTGGATGTCGACGGTGTAGGTCCCCGCGGTGGCAAAGGTTACCGCAATGGACAAGCCTTCCTGGATCACCTCCATACCGAGTACCTGATAGCTCGTGACCTGCCAGCGTCCTGCGATGGCGTTGGCTTCAGGGCTGGTCGGATCGTTGTCCGAGCATGCAATCGTCAGCGGCAACATGACCGCCATCGCGAGAAGCTTGTGTCGCTGTTTCATCAGTCGCGTCAACATGGGGACCTGCCTGGAAGGAGTTTGCCGGCGCCGTGCGAGAGGAACTTTCCGTCTTTGACCGGTGCTCCTCGACTGTCCGGCGAATGGTGGACGCCAGACGATGCCACGGCCCCCGCGTGCCGGCACTCGTACAGCTGACGTAGGCGGGCCACCTTGATGACGTAGTCGGGCGAACACCTACATCGACCCTCGCCACCCGGGAAAGCGGACGAGACCCTTATGAAGTCAACTCGGCGTCACTTGGCGACCTTGGCGGTTTGTCTTCTCGAAGCTCCCAGGCGTGCCGTTAGGTGTTTCTGGTCGACACCAATATCCGCTGACTGCCGTCAAGCCGACGTCGCCTATCCGCGCCGCATCGATTCGAGCGGGTCCACGCGCGTCGCCTTACGGGAAGGGATCCATCCGGCGACCAGGATTACGGCGGCCAGCACGCCCGCGACCCCCGCCAGCACGCCTGGATCCCGCGGACTGACCCCGAACGTAACGGCGTTCAACACGCCGCCTAACGCCAACGCGCCGCCCAGCCCCGCCACGAGGCCAATCGCTGCCGGAGCAAGCCCTGACGCGAGCACCAGGAGCCGGACCTGTGCGGGCCGGGCACCCAGTGCGAGCCGCACGCCGATCTCGTGGGTTCGCTGGGTCACGCTGTACGCCACTACGCCATAGACGCCCACCGCGGCCAGCGTAAGCGCGACGGCCGCAAACGCACCGATGAGCAGCGCCATGAATTGCTCCCGCGCCCGATGACGCGCCAGCACCGCACTCATCGACTTTGGGTCGTGCACGACGAGTTCCCGGTCGACTGACGACAGGGCGACCCTCGCCTGTTCGACGACCGCGGCAATCGCCTGGCTCGACTTCACGACATAGGTGAGCGCCCAGTTCCGGTTGTTCGCGAACTGGTCGTGCGACAGGTAGACCATGTCGGCGCGCGCGCCGTTGGCCTCGTTGGCCACGTCGGCAACGACACCCGCGATCGTGAACTCGCGTCCGCCTGTCCTGAATTGGCTGCCAATCGCGGATCCATCCGGATACAACCGCTTCGCGAGCGACTCGCTGATCATGGCGACGCTGTCGGTGTCCATGCGGTCGTCAGCCGTGAACATGCGCCCCTGCCGTAGCGCGATGCCGTACGCATCGAAGTAGTCGCCGTCGACGATCCGGATTTGGGTCGGCGCGAAGCCTTCCGCGCCGACTTTCCGAAAGCCCCATTGATAGCCTCCCCCGTTGGCTGGGAGCCAGGACACAGCGCCAACCCGCTCCACGCCAGGGAGCGCGCGGAGCCGTTCCTGGTACTCGTTGTGAAGCCTGGCCCGCGCGGCACCGTCTGCATAACGAGCGCTCGGCAAGTTCACCTGGAAGGTGGTCAGTCCGTCGCTGGAAAAACCGAGGTCGACGCGCTGGCGTTCGACGAAGGACCGGAGCAGAACGCCGGCGCCGCATAACAGGATGATCGCCACCGTCACCTGGCTCGCCACCAGCACGCCGCGTCCCCGGCGCTCACGGCGGCCACCAGTGTTGCCACGTGCGCCATCCCGCAACGCATCGCTCGGGTCGACCCGCGACGCTCGCCAAGCTGGCCAGCCACCGAACAAGAGGCTGGTGACGAGCGTCAGCACGACGCCGAATACCAGGAGCCTGCCATCGAACGAAACCTCCTCGGCCCGCGCCAGGGCGTCCGGACTCACCGACAACAGCCCCCGCACCCCGAGGGACGCCAGCACGGACCCGATCACCCCGCCCATGGCCGCCACCAGCACACTTTCCGTGAGCCGCAGGACCACCAGCCGGTGCCGGGCCGCGCCTAACGCAGTGCGGACCGCGGTCTCCTGTGTCCTTGCCACGGCGCGGGAGATGAACAGGTTGGCCACGTTCAGGCAGGCGATGAGCAGCACCAGGCCGGCCGCGCCGGAGAGGATGTAGATCGCCGCCGTCGACTCACCGACGATGTCATCGTGCAGGGGCACCACGCGGATCCGCCGGTCGGTGTTGGTGTTCGGGAACTGCTCCGCCAGCCGGTGCATTAAGCCGTCGACCTCGGCCTGCGCCTGGCCGATTGAGCGCCCCGGAGCCAGGCGGGCGACCGCCGTGACATAGTGGTTATCGCGATTGTTGTAGCCGCCGTCGGTGGTGTTCTGCGCCGTCCAGGCATCGATTTCACCGGCGACCACATCGTGAAAGGTTGGTCGCATGACGCCGATGACTTCCATCGCCACACCGTCGATCCGCACCGACTGGCCGATGATCGCGGAATCGGCGCGGTAAACGCCTGACCAGAGGGCGTGGCTCAGGATCACCCGCGGCAGGTCGGGGACCTCCTCCTCGCGCAGGAATCCCCGACCCAGAAGCGGCGTGACGCGGAGCGTGGAGAAGTAATCCGCACTCACCGGCATCAGCCGGATACGCCTCGTCCCGCTCTCGCCGGCCGTGAGGTCGCCACCCACGGCTTCGTACGTGTAGCTGATACCTAACGACGAGAAGGCACGGACATCTTCACGCACGTCGACCAGGTCGGGGACCGTCAGGAAGTTGCGCTGCCCCGGCTCGTCCACCGTGGCTTCATACAGGCGAACGAGCTGCCGCGGTTCCGCGTACGGCAGCGGCGACAGCACGACCGAGTTCAGCACTGAAAACACCGCCGTATTCGCGCCGATGCCGAGTGCGAGGGTGAGGACCGCGACCGCGGTGAAGCCGGGTTGCTTGCGCAGTGTGCGAAGCGCGAAGCGAACGTCCTGTCCAATCGAGCGCATGCGATGTCCTGGAGGCTGGAGATCGGGGTGAGTGACCGAAGACCGGTGCTGCAGGTGAACGGCGGGCAGGTTGCGGGCGAGACCGGCCAGCGATCGAACGACGAATTTTTCGCGATCGCTCGTCCCGTCGGCGACGACGTGCTCGTACTGCTCTGTCCAGATCGCGATGACTTCATCGCCGAATCGCTCGCGCCACGCCCGAGGGTACAGGCGCAGGATCGCGCGCATCAGCCGGAGACCGATCCTCACCGGCGTGCTCCGAGCAGTTCGATCGCCGGTTGACTCGTGAGCAACGCCCGCAGCCGGGCCGCTTCCGCCCGCGCCACATCGCGTCCGAGTTCCGTGGCCAGGTAGTATCTCCGGACCCGCTTGTCCGCCGGCGCGTCGTCAGGCGCCTTTACTTCGCGGATCAGCCGCTGGTCCAGCATGCGGCTGATGATGCGGTACAACGTGCCGACGTCGAGCTGGGGCTGATCAGGAAATAGTTCGCCCGACGCCTGAATGAGCCCGTATCCGTGGAGCCGGCGCGTGGCGACCAGCGTCAGGACCTGGAAGTCCAGCGACGCCAGTGGAAGAAATCGTTTGGCGGCAGTTTTGTCGGACATGGCGTTCATATCAGTAGTCTACTGATATCGGACACCGCCCATGGCGGGATGGTTGCTGTCTGCGCCGTGGCCCCGTGTTCGCCGGGGTGAGCGTGATTCCCGGGCCCGCGACTGGGCTCCAGCGGTGGCGAGGCGCGTGAGCACGGCCCACATTCTCCCCATTCCGTATTCCCTCACGAAATGATGAAGACCACGACGTTGCTCATCGGGGCCGCCCTGTCCCTCCCCCTCTCCGCCTCGGCCCAGTCACGGCCGGCGCGATTTGATCTCTCCATCCAGAACATCATGCGCGGCCCGGAACTGTACGGCCGCCCACCGCAGAATCCGCGATTCACGCCGGACGGCGCCTGGATCTACTTCAACTGGCTCCCACCCGGCACCGACTGGCGCGAAAGCAGCAAGCCGTATCGCGTCCGAGCGCAGCAGGGAGCGACGCCGGAGCTTGTCACCGACGCGCACATGGACTCCGTCGGTCCGTCACTCGCCCAGGGGGCGCTCTCCCGGGACGGGGCACATCGCGCGGTTTCGTACAACGGAGACCTGTACCTCGTCGACATCCGCTCGGGCTCGACCCGGCGCCTGACCGACACGCCGCCGATCACGGAAAGCAATCCGTCGTTCGCCGCCGACGGCCGCCGGCTTTATTTCCTGCGCGACGGGCAGAACGTGATGTCGCTCGACCTCGATTCGCCGCTCATCCGGCAGGTCACCGACATCCGTTCCGGACCGGCTCCCGCCGACGCGCGAACCGCCGCCGGCCAGCGATCCTCACTCGAGACGCAACAGCAACAACTGTTCGGCGTCGTCCGCGACCGGATGCGCGAGGACTCGATCGACCGCGCCGAACGGCAATGGCGCGAAGGACGGCGGGTGCGGACGCTCTACCTGAAGCCTAACGAGCGAGTCACCGGCATGAGCGTGTCGCCGGCCGGCAACGCCCTCATCCTCACCACGACCATCCAGGCGCAGGGCACGCGGCAGACCATCGTGCCCAACTGGATCACGTCAAACGGCTACACCGAAGACCTCACCGTCCGCACCAAGGTCGGTGATGTCCAGAACGGCGGCCGCGCCGCGTTCATGTCCCTCCCTTCGGGTGAGGTTCACTGGCTGAAGACGATCCCGCGCGACTCCGCCGAGACGCCATCCATCACCGCGGTACTTGGCTGGAACGATGCCGGAACCCAGGCCCTGCTGTTCGCGGAGCGAAAGGATTTCAAGGAGCGGTATCTCCACCGGGTGGATGCCACCGGCGGCCGCCTGACGACCATCGACGTGCTGAAGGACTCGGCGTGGGTCGGCGGGCCGTGTTACCCCTGCGGCGGCTTCATCCCCGGGAGCGACAAGGTCTGGCTGGTCAGTGAAGCCGACGGCTATGCGCACCTGTACACCATGAACCCGGACGGATCCGGCCGGCAGCAGCTCACGAAGGGGGAGTGGGAAGTCGAGGACGTCGAGATCTCGAACGACCGCAAGTACTTCGAAATGCACACCAGCGAGGCCTCGCCGTTCGAGCGCCATTTCTACCGGATGCCGGTGGCCGGCGGCACCGCCGAGCGCATAACGACGACGGTTGGCGGGCATACGGCCGTGGTGTCGCCCGACGGACGCCTGATCGCCGACGTGTATTCGCAGTCGAACCGTCCGCCGGAACTGTTCGTTGGACCGTACCGGCCGGGCACGACGCTCAGCCAGCTGACCACTTCACCGACCGCGGAGTGGTTGAGTTACAAGTGGCTCAAGCCCGAGATCATACGATTCACGGCGTCGGACGGCGTGCAGGTGCCGGCGCGCATCTATCGTCCCCGGGACGTGGGGGCGAGGCCTAACGGTGCGGCGGTGATCTTCGTGCATGGCGCCGGTTACCTGCACAACGTGCACAATTTCTGGTCGACCTATTCGCGCGAGTACATGTTCAATCATTTCCTCGCGTCGAAGGGGTACACGGTACTGGACATCGACTATCGCGGGTCGGCGGGATACGGACGCGATTGGCGGACCGCGATTTATCGATGGATGGGCGGCCGCGACCTGCAGGACCACGTCGACGGATCGCGATACCTGCAGCGGCAGTTCGGGATCAATCCGGAACGCATCGGGCTCTACGGCGGGAGCTACGGCGGCTTCATCACGCTGATGGCGTTGTTCACCGCGCCGAAGGACTTCGGCGCCGGGGCAGCATTGCGTTCGGTGACTGACTGGGCCCACTACAACCATGGCTACACGGGCCGGATCCTGAACCTGCCGCAGGATGACACGCTGTCCTTTCGTCGTTCATCCCCGATCTATTTCGCCGAGGGGCTCGAGGATCCGCTCGTTATGCTGCACGGGATGGTGGACACGAACGTCCACTACCAGGACATCGTCCGCCTCACCCAGCGCCTGATCGAGCTCGGCAAGACCAACTGGGAGCTGGCGTCCTATCCGGTCGAGAGTCACGGATTCACGAGGCCCGATTCCTGGACTGACGAATATCGCCGGATCTTCGATATCTTTGAACGCAGTCTGAAACCGGGCGCCAAACGCTGATCCATCACCCAGGCCCCACGCTCATGAAGTCCAATGGCCCTCCACTCGACGCGTCGCACTTCAGCCTCGCTGACCAGGTGCGCAAGATCGGCAACGTGATGAGGACGATCATCGGCGTGCCCGATTACGATCGTTATGTCCAGCACGCGAGGACTTGCCACCCTGACCAGCCGCTGATGTCGCGCGAGGAATTCGCGAAGAACCGGATGGATGCGCGGTACAACCAGCCGGGCAATCGCTGCTGCTAGCCCCGGAACCAAACGGCCCGTGCCACTCATGTGTCTCAGGAGAACCATGCGACTCCTGAGACACTTTTCTTTCGCAGTGGCGATCGTCCTGAACGCGTGCGCCGGCGAGGAGAATGGAAACGCCGGTGCCGGTGCCCGGGTCGACACGCTTCCCGGCGGAATCCCGCGAATCATCGCCAGCAGTCCGGCCGACTCCGGTCGCTGGCACCTGGCCGTGGCGCGTAACATCCAGCCACCGGAACTGGATTCCGCGGAGCTGGGCAACCCCCGCGACATCGCGCTCGCCGACGACGGTACGCTGTTCGTGTCGGACGCCAACCCGACCGTCATCAAGGTGTTCGACCGGAACGGGCAACTGATCCGGTTGCTCGGACGCGAAGGCGAAGGACCGGGCGAATTTCGCGAGCCGTACATTGCCGTCGCCGGCGATACCCTGATCGCCCAGGATCCGGCCATCGGCCGGGCCACCTCATTCAACTGGCGCACCGGGCAGATGCTCACCGAGCGGCGCACCGCCTGCTGCTACTTCGGGTCGATCGGCATCGACGCATCGAACCGCGCGGCGGTTCGCATGATGACGCAGCCGGACTCCACGCTGCCTAACGTGCAGGCCTTCGTGCGGTTCCAGGCCAGCGGTACGGCCGCCGATACGGTCCGCATCCCTTCTGGCAGCAGGAAGGCGTCGACACCACAATGGGTCCTGCGCAGGGGCAACCAGGTATTCATGACGCTGCTCGTTCCGTATCAGCCGCGCGCATTTCATGTCGTCGACCCGGGCGGGTCCTTCCTGACGGCGTTCTCGTCCGATTACTCCCTTGTCCGAACGACCACCGGGCTGGATTCCACCGCCGTGTTCGGGCGAATCCGGACGTCGATCCCGATCTCCGCAGACGAGAAGTCGAGGATTGCCGAGCGGCGGGTGGAGGAGGTGTTCCGGGACAACGAACAGGAAATCTCGAAGTCCACGATCCGCGCGGGATTCGATCCGTCACTTATTCCCGATGCGCGGCCGGCGTTCGAGGGCGTGTGGGTAGATCGGGCGGCGAGAACCTGGGTGCAGGTCGGAACCCGGGATACGAGCGTCGTTCAACTCGACCTGTTCGACCGTGACGGACGCTGGTTGGACGCGATCACCGTGCCGGCCGCAAGTTGGCTCAGGAGTCCGTACCGTCCGGCGGCGTTTGCCAGTGAGGAAATCGCCGTGGCGATCGAAGGCGAAGATGGCCGCCCGCTGGTTCGCATCTTCCGGGTCGAACGTCGATAGAGAACTTCTCCCCCCGGCGCCAGCACTCATGTGTGGCACCGGGGGACTCAGGCCTCGTTACGGACAGTCGACGTCAGGATTGAACGGCGCGAACAGTCCCGCCGGATTCGTCTTTCCGAGCCAGACGTGCAGGCTCCAGTGCGGCGCCGGAACGGGCGTGCCACCGACATCAAACGGCTGCCCGTCAAACGTCGGTGCCGCCTGACCAGCATCGATCACGATGTACTCGACGGCCACCATCTTCAGCTTGCCGTGCTTGTCCGGCGCGTACAGGATCACTTCAGGATTGAGCGCATCGAACACCG
The DNA here is from genome assembly GCA_946887155.1 of uncultured Gemmatimonadota bacterium. The sequence continues at coordinate 3,291 of CAMPKM010000050.1, read as the reverse complement.
GGTCGACGTTGCCCATCTTCAACCAGTGGTGGCCCATTCCGCCCAGTGTCGGGTCCTCGACACAGAATGGATCGGCTGCATAGCCGGCCTTCTCCGCCTGCTCCGTGGAATGGAAACGCGCCGAGACTGAGTGGACTTCCTTCAGCAGGGCTTCGCCAGCGCCCCCGATGGGTGACCTGGCGGCGAGCGCGTGATGGTCGTGCTGGTTGAGTACCGCAACCGGCTCGGTGCCGCCGTCGGCGTTACATGCCGAAAGCGAAAGACCAATGACAAGGCCTCCCGCGAACGTCCGGCGGAAATTTCTGACCTGTGGCATACCGCTCCCTTGTTCGAAACGTGAAATCGCCCGCGCGTGAAGCAATTCGAACGAAGCCTCCTTGGCAAGCGGACGGGAGGATGGACGTCAGCCGGCTCGGGTGATCCATCGGAAAAACGGCGCTCCCTTCGCCGGGAACGAACGGCTCTCGTGGATGTACCTGCCTGCCCTGCCAGCCCCCCCTCTCTGGCGCTTTTCAAGCGCCCTGTGAGATTTCGGGTACCAGTTACACCCTTTCGCTCCCAGGAGCAGACACTTTATGCGACGGAACGCTTTGGTCGTAGGCGCACTCTCTCTTGTCCTCGCGGCCACGACCGCGATGGCGCAGCAGCCAAGTTTTGCTGGTTCGTGGACGCTTGTCCCGGATCCTAACGCGACCGGCGGTCGCGGTGGCGGTCGTGGCGGAGCACTCCTCGGCCAGGCAGCAACGGTGACCCAGGACGCCAAGACTCTCACCATCACGCGCACGACGCAGAATGGTGAGGTCAAGTTGGTCTACAATCTCGACGGCTCCGACAGCAAGAACATGGTCATGGGCCGCGGCGGTCAGACCGAGCAGGTTTCGAAGGCGAGTTGGGATGGCGCCAAGCTCGTGATCAGCACCACGCTTGCCATGGGCGAGAACACCGTCACGCGCACGCAGACGCTGGCACTCGACGAATCGGGTCAGCTGGTCGTGACCACGACCGGCCCGGGTCGCGGTGGCGAACAGATGACGAACACGCAGACCTACAAGAAAGGCTGATCGGCCGAACACGATTGACCCGGGAGGTTCGCCTCCCGGGTTTTTCTTTTTCCAGGCGGGACGTCGGGATCAAATTCCGACTCCAGAAGCGCTCATTTCCACTGGCGATTCGGACCAGACGCTGCGAAATTCGTCGCGCACGAAAATCAAATCCTGACCAGGATCTCGTTGCGCACATTTCGGGGCCCGCATGGTGCGGGACAGGTCGTTCGAAACGTCACGCTCCTTGGCGCTCTGACGTTCAACGGGTGGCACGCCGGTGCCGCTGCACCCGCATCAGCCGCCGAACTTTCGCTCCCACCGGTGTTGCGGAATGGCTCGACGGCACGCGGCACCGTTGAAGTCACGATCACCGCGGCTGTCGCGCGCCTTACGCTGAAGCCCGGGACGACGACCGAGGTCATGGCGTATAACGGCTCTGTCCCCGGACCGACGCTCGAGGCCAACGAAGGCGATCGCGTCATTATTCACTTCCGCAACGACCTGCCCGAACCGACCACGGTGCACTGGCACGGGATTCACCTGCCGGCGGGTCAGGACGGTAGTCCGTTCGATCCGGTGCCCGCCGGCGGCCGTCGCGACTACACGTTCACGCTCGCCAAGGGCAGCGCCGGCACGTACTGGTATCACCCGCACCTGCATCACCGGACGGGTTATCAGGTTGCAAAAGGACTCGTCGGCGCGATCATCGTCCGCGACCCTGCTGATCCCCTGCCGAAGTCCCTGACCGAGCGACTGCTCGTGCTCACCGACAACCGGTTTGCGGCAGACGGGTCGATCGACCTTCCCGATCCCCGCTCGGCGGCCGGCCGGATCGATGAGGAAAACGGACGGGAAGGCGACGTCCTGTTCGTGAACGGGCAGGTGTTGCCGTCGATCTCCATCCGCCCGGGAGAAGTACAGCGGTGGCGTGTGATCAACGCGTCCGCGGCCCGTGTCTACCGGCTCGCGATTCCCGGCCAGACGTTCCTGTACGTCGGCACCGGCGGCGGCCTGTTCGAGAAACCGGTCGAGGTATCGGAACTGCTGCTCGCCAATTCCGAGCGCGCCGAGTTGCTCGTGCGTGGCTCGGGCGCGCCGGGAAGTCGCAGCTCGCTGCAATCGCTGGCCTATAACCGATACATCCCGCAGACGCGCCCGAAAGACTGGAACCGGTCGCGTGACCTGTTGTCGCTGCGGGTCGGCGGCGCTCCGGCCCCGCCGGTCAGCATTCCCGCCACGTTGCGGCGCATAACGCCGCTGGATACCGCGACCGCCACCGCACGGAGGACGGTGACGTTTACGCAGGGGATGATCAACAACCGGCACTTCGACATGTCGCGGGTCGACTACACGACACGGCTCGGCACCACCGAGATCTGGACGGTGGAGAACCTCGTCGGGATGGATCATCCATTTCACCTGCACGGATTCCAGTTCCAGGTCATCGAGCGTGGCGGGAGACCCGAGCCGTTCCGCAGCTGGAAGGATGCCGTCAACGTGCCGAAGCAGTCGACGGTGAAGTTCATCGTCCGGTTCGATGACTTTGCCGGCAAGTGGATGTTTCACTGCCACATCCTCAATCACGAGGACCAGGGCATGATGGGGATACTCGAAGTCAAACCTTGAACGCGAGGATACGATGAAGCGACACGCTGCAGTTCCGGCGCTGTTCGCGGTAACGCTGGCGTTAGGCTGCCAGATGGCGGCATCGGATGTGGAGGCCTCGGGAAATGGCGGCGGACCGATGCTCGCAACCGCGATGGACACCATTCAGTTCGGTCGCACGCTTGTGATCAGCCACGGCTGCGGCGACTGCCATGGCGGCGGCGACAACCCTGCCGCACCGATGTGGCTCATGGGCTTCAGGGAAGGCACAGAGGACACCTTGTTCTGGCCGGCCAAGGTGCCAACGCCTGGCGGGGTGATGTTGACGCGGCCGCGCAACCTGACGCCTGACAATGAGACGGGAACTGGCCGGTTTACCGAGCGCCAGATCTTCAATGCACTCCGCTACGGCCTCCGGCCCGGAGAGACGCCGGACGTCGACATTACCTCCTCCACGCCGGGGCAGGGAAATTTCCCGGAAGCGCCCAAGTATCTCGCGCCCCCCATGCCGTGGGTCGCATTCCGCCACATGCCTGACGTCGAGATCCGGGCGATCGCGGCGTACGTGAAGCGAGGTGTGAAGCCACAAACGAATCGCGTCGAACCGAGCGACGGTCCCCCCGACTTCTGGGCCGGCCTGTAC
>CAMPKM010000049.1 GCA_946887155.1 uncultured Gemmatimonadota bacterium | reverse complement strand
CAGCACCGCCATGCGGACCGCGACCCCGTTCGTGACCTGGTCCAGGATCACGCTGTGAGGCCCGTCGGCGACGTCGGAATCGATCTCCACGCCGCGATTCATCGGACCCGGGTGCATGATCACGATGTCGCGCGGGGCGCGCTCGAGACGCTCGCGCGTCACCCCGAACACGCGATTGTATTCGCGCAGCGATGGGATGTAGCCGCCCTGCATCCGCTCCAGTTGCAGCCGCAGGATATTCAGCGCCTCGGCCCACTCGATCGCCGCCTCGATCCGGTCGAACACCTGGACGCCGAGTTCATCCACCGCGTTAGGCAGCAGCGACCGCGGGCCGCAGACGCCCACTTCGGCGCCCAGCTTCTTGAGCCCCCAGATGTTCGACCGCGCCACGCGCGAATGCAGCACGTCGCCGCAGATGCAGACCCGCCGGCCCTTCAGGTCGCCAAGGCGGTCGCGCAACGTCAGCAGGTCGAGCAGCCCCTGCGTCGGGTGTTCGTGCGTCCCGTCGCCGGCGTTGATCACGTTCGACTCGATCCGGTCAGCGAGGAACTGCGCCGCGCCCGATGACCCGTGCCGGATCACCACCATGTCGATCCGCATCGCCTCGAGGTTGCGCGCCGTGTCGACCAGGGTTTCCCCCTTCGACACGCTCGACGTCGACGCCGCCACATTCACCGTGTCGGCTGACAATCGCTTCTCGGCAAACTCGAACGAGATGCGCGTGCGCGTCGACGCCTCGAAGAACAGGTTGACGATCGTCATCCCGCGCAGCGCCGGGACTTTCTTGATCGTCCGCTCGCTGATCTCCTTCAGCGGCCCGGCGGTGTCGAGAATGAGTCGAATCTGCTCCGCGCTGAGCTCCTCAAGACCGAGAAGGTCCTTGCCCAGCACGGGACTGCTCATCCTTCCTCCTGCCTCGGCACGATGACGACCCCTTCTTCGCCGTCCAGGTCGGAGATCAGGACGTCGACGCGCAGGTGCGACGCCGCCTGGACCGTCTTGCCCACGACGTCCGCATGGATCGGGAGTTCCCGTCCACCGCGATCCACCAGCACCGCCAGCGCGATCCGTGACGGGCGACCGAAGTCCGCCAGTTCGTCCAGCGCCGCACGCACGGTGCGGCCGGTGTAGAGGACGTCGTCGACGATGACCACGTTGCGGTTGTCGAGACTCAGCGGCAGGCTTGTTTTCCCGACAACTGGGCGCGGACCGATCGTCTGCAGGTCGTCGCGATACAGCGTAATGTCGAGCGCGCCGCGGGTAATGCGCACGCCTTCCCGCTCGTCGATGAAGTCAGCGATCCGCTCGGCGAGTTGCACGCCACGTCGCTGAATGCCGACCAGGATCAGGTCATCGGTTCCTGAAAAAATCTCGACGACCTCATCGGCCATGCGTCGCAGTGTGCGGGCCATGGACCGGGCGTCGAGCACAACGGTCGGCTTACCTGGCATTCTGGGGAGCCAATATCGCTCCCCGCGCGGCGGAATTGTACCCGGCGTTATCCGCGATTTCGTCGCCTGCGCGACCAGTCCTACCCGTTCCCGTCAGCCTTGGAGAGGTGCGGGCGGATGTCGATCACCTTCGGGTCGGCAATGGCCGCGTCCAGGTCGACAAGCTCCGTCCGGCGGACCGATTCCGGGCGCGGCACCTCCAACTCGTTCACCTGCATGACCATGTCGGCGATGGCGATCGGCCGGACCACCTCGCGGTCCGTGAAGCCCTGCCTTCCCTTGATCGTCCAGTGCTGCACCAGCGCTGACTTGCGCGGCCTGGCATGGCGACGCATCTCCGCCACGATCAGGAAACCGGTGCGCAGCATCATCGCCAACCCGATGTAAGCGGCGAGGTCGGCGACGTTGAAAATGAGCTCGGAGTGCGCCCCGATGCTGACCGAGATGAAGTCAACGACGCCCGGCGGTGTGATGACCAGGCTGGCGAAATTGCCGATGGCGCCGCCGACGATCAGTCCCAGCGCCCGGGGCGCCGCTACGTCGACGCGAGCCAGGTCGCGCGCGACTGGAATCATCAGCGCGATCGCGGCCAGCGTCAGCGCCAGGTTGAGCTGCCAGGTGTAGGCGCCGGCGCTGAACCCGAATGCCGTGCCCGCGTTATGCACCACGGCGAACTGGAGACCATCGGCCAGCACCACGGGCTCGGCGCCGACGAGGCGCGACGCGGCGGCCTTCGTCAGCCAGTCGCCAATGGCGACCAGCATCGCGATGCGAACCAGAACCTTCAGCGGGCGCGCCGACTCAGTCACGTGAGCAGCCGTTGGTGGTAGGTCTCTGATGAATCAGCAGCTTGGCGAGGGGAGAGTGCGCCTGCTTCGGGCGGACGACTGTTCCGGAGCCGCTTCCCTGACGGACGCACGTCCCCTCGGCGGCCCGATTTGCAGTCGCCGTGCCATGGCAACGCCCGGCTAACTGGTTGTGATCATTATACATGCAACAACCGTGGTAAGTACCGTAGCCTGTTCGCGACACCACCCGAACTCCGAAAGTCGGCCCTGTGCCACAGTTTCTGCGATTGCGCCGATCGCAGCATTCGGCCAACGAGAGTCCTTTCAAGAGACCACGCCGCCGGATTGCCGTCAACCTGATCGCCGCGCACTATCCTCTTCGCCTGAGCGCGGAGGAGTAAGCCCGCGGTTCGGTGTGCAATCTCCGCGATCATTCGCGCAGCAGCGTAAACTCGCAGTTCAAAACCCTCAGCGGACTCGCGCGTGTGAACGATCAGGTTCGACATCGAATTCCGGCGCTTTCTCTCTCCTTCGGCATCATCCTGTCCTCCGGGTGTGGCGGCGCGGGCAGTTCGGCTGCGACGGAAACGGCGGCGGCGCCGGCTTCGCTCACGTTCGAACAGGCCCTCGTTACCGACTCGTCCAGCTTCGACCCACCGGCTGGCTTCCGGGCGGTTGCGGAGACCGACTGGGCGGAGGCGGCGCTGACTGGTTCCGTCGGCGGTGTGGCCGTCGACGGCAGCAAATGGAAACTCGGCGACTCGTGCGAGGTTCACTTCACCGGCGAAGCAGACATACTCGCGACGAGTGAATCGGCGCCGCTGCCCACCAAGAAGCTCGGCGCCGAGGGATGCCACAATCACACCGGTTTCTGGCAGATCTCGGCAGGCCGCGTGTTTCTCTGGATGCCTCTCGCCGGCAACTGGAGCGTCGAGTTCTACGGCGATTTCGTCGACGATTCAACGATGTTGCTGCGACGGTATCCACTGCGCCGCGGTGGTCCGCGAAGCTGGCGTCCCGATCGCGACGCGTCGGTCGTGGTGCGCGCGACGCGCGTCATCGAGGTTCGTGCCGCGAAGGCCACCTATGAAGTCACGCGAACGCTGAAAGCCGTTGGTGAAACTGACTGGGCGACGCGGCCCGGTGCGGGTCGCGCATCGAGCGTTTCGGGCACCCGGTGGCGAACGCCGGCCGGCTGCACGCTCACGTTTGCGTCGACGGTCCTGGCGGCGGCGACCCGTACGCAGCGCCTGACGAGATCGGTCACGAGCACTGGCTGCGACGGGTTGCGCGGAAGCTGGCAGCAGGTCGGCAAGCGCGTGTTCTGGCTCGTCAACATCGATTCACTGACCGCGATCGAGACCTACGCCGACGTAGCAGATACGGTGATGCGGGCGCGGCACTTCGACCTCAAGCGTGCGTCCACGACGGAGCCGTTCCAGGGCACGTGGGATCCCACGCGGTCACAGACGCTGACCCGCGTCAGGCGCTGATCGTTGTCGCGGGCCATGCTCCGCTGGTGGGCGACCGGCGTCGCAACCTGTCTCTCGACCGCGCCCATCGGCGCCCAGTCGCAGGACATCGGCCCGGTGACGTTCCGGGATTCACTCGTTATGCGGCAGGTCGCGTTTCGCGCCCCCTGCCCCAACCCGGTTCCCCGGGCGTGGTCGCTGGCGGACAGCACGCTGGGGAGGTCGCCGCGCTGCAACCTGCTGGAAGTCGCGGCGCGGGCCGTCGAGCAGGCGGGTCAACTTCGGCCCGGACGTAGGCCGGGCGATCCCTGGAATCCGCTATGTGCGCGCATCGTGGTCCTGAACAACACCGGCTCGACAGGGTTGCCCGGCGACTGGGTCGTGCTGTTCGACCTCGCCGAAGATCATCCCGCCTGGGTGGTGATCGATCGGCAGACCGGCGACATCGGCCTGACGTTGGTCGGGCGGGATCGAGTGCCTGAATCGCCGCGCTGCCTGACGGGCTGAATTCGTCAGGGTCGCTGGAGCCAGACCTGCCGGACCGCAATGATGTTCCGGGCCAGGCTAAACTCGCTCAGCAGGACTGTTCCCCTGGCGTTGGTCAGCGTGAGTGGCTCGCCGGGACGCAACGAGCAGAAGAGCGTAATGCCGTTGGCGTCGGTTTCGTGTTCGGTGCTGTCAGCCACGGGGACGCCAGGTCCATTCAGCTTCAACCGCACGCCGCCTAACGGCTGGGCGGTGGCGCTGTCGACCACGGTGATGCGCAGCACGGATCGTCCGTCGGCGAATGCGCCGGTGCCACAGAGCGTCGCGGCCACCTCCTCCGGGCCCGGCGCCAGCAGCGAGAATTCGCGTGTCGCACCGGCGTCGAGCAGGACACGCTGGGCCGCGGCGCGCAACCCGTAGACGGACAGGGCCGGATGATCGGCGACGATGACGCGCAGGCCGGCGGGCACGCTGTCGAGTACGAATTTCCCCGCCTGGTCCGTCTCGGTACTGATCGTGGTGCCGAGGACTCGGATGCGTGCGCCCACGAGCGGCCGGCGTCCCTGGATTTTCAGGTCGCCAGTCACCGAGCCATAGCCAGGAGACGTCGCCGAACTGTCACTGAACACCACGCCGCCCTCTTCCACGACACCGACGTGAGGGACTGTCTTTGTCGCGAAGCCGAGCTCCTGCTGCTCGATGACCACTTGCGGCATCCGGAGCTCCCATCGGTCGACATGGGCCACACCGTCCGCCGACCACGTGAACGTGAGATTGCCACCAAGGCCGTCGGTCGAAACATTGAGCGGCAGCTTGTTCCAGTTGAATTCGATGCGCATGAGCCGGGAATTGGCGGCGTCGAACCAGGCGGCCCCGCGGATTTCCGGCGGTGCGCTGAGCGATGATCGCCCCGGCACCGGCTGGAAGAACAGACCGATCGAGTCGCGCTCTTCGGTCATGGCCTCGATCAGGTTGAAGCAATGGTCGCGGACAAATGCTTCCGAGAGCATCGCTTTCGCGTCGGGTCCGAAGAACGTGACCACGCCGCCAATGCGTCTCCAGTATCCGATCGCCGAGAGCGAATCACCGGAGATGCTCTCGAAGCCGCGAGCGTTCCCGACGTCGGCGTTGTCGAACACCTGAAGCACCTCGGTGAGGACCGAATCCTCTCGCTCCGGTCGCGGATCGAGTTGGCGCGAATACCGGATCAGCATTCCCTCTGCCTGACCGCTGCCTGACGAGGCCTCCGACGCCAGCAGCGCGGTGCGCGCGTCGTTCCAGAGTGTGGCAATCCGCATCGCGTTGGCAGCGTCGGTCCGGCACGGCGTAGCACGGGTCACGCGGATCTCCGGCAGCGCCATCGAGGAGATGCCCGGCAGCAACGGTTCGAGGCTCACGTCGTGCTGGATGGTCTGTCCCGCGTCGATCACCATCACGTCGGAACGATAGGGGCGTGCACCGATGCGCCTGACGATGATGCGATAGCGGCCCGGCGCTGGTGTCCGGACCGAATACGATCCGCGGATGTCGGCGAGGACGGTGCGGATGTCGGTCCCGGCGGTGGAATCGTTCGCCGCAGCGCGCGAGAGGGTAACGACGGCGCCGGAGGCTGGTGAACCGCCGCGATCGGAGACCGTGCCGCGGATGACCTGCGCACTGCTGACCGTCGTCATGGTCAACATGGCCATCGCGATGAGGTGGAGGTGTCGCGCCAGAGGTACCATCGCTGCCTCCCATCGTGCCGTTCAGGTCGTGCTGCTTACCCCCGCCGCCAGCCAGGTTTCCGCGTCGTCCATATTGGTGAATACCTCGACCATGGCTTTCGCGAAAGACATCTGGGTGGCGAGTTGCCTGGCATGGCCGAAACTCAATGTGCCCAGTTGCGCGATGATGGCCGTGCGGGGAATCGGGCCCGCTTTTGCTTCCTGCCTGATCATCATGGCATGGGCAAACAGGGTCTCGCCAGGCGGCAGGTCGATCGCGGCCTGGCGCAGGTCGATGACCTGCGGATAGCCGTAGATGCGGCCCCGGACGCGTTCACGGATGTAATCCGCGAAGTCGGTACTGTTGACGGTTCCCGACCCGATCCCCAGGACGCGTTTGTTGGCGTAGTCGATCTTCAGCAGAAAGGGCATGACTCGGTGACCAGCGAGCACTGAAGAGCAAGAAGGAGTTCGAGGAGCGACGGTCCTCATGCTCTATACGACCGACGGACAGGGCGGGATTCGAACCCGCGAGTGAGTTGCCCCACCACACGCTTTCCAGGCGTGCGCCTTAAACCACTCGGCCACCTGTCCCCAAAAAAAAGAAAGGCTTCGGCCGGGGTCAGACCCGGGGTCAGACCCGGGGTCTGACCCCAATTCATAATTAAGCCTTGGCCTTCACACAGAACCCAAAACCTGCACTCGCATCCACGGACAGGGTGGGATTCGAACCCACGATACCGTTGCCGGTATGCCGGTTTTCGAGACCGGTTCCTTCAACCACTCGGACACCTGTCCAAATCGAGCCAAGTATTGTATTCACAGCGAGATACGTAGTCAACTGAATTACCGCGCAGGCAACCCATGACCGGGCTCCATGTGTCGAATCCTGGAACCGACGAGCTCCATTCCGGGTAGCTGCGCCATTCGCGAACGGGTGAGTCCCATGCGTGTTGCCGGTATCGCCCTCTTTCTCCTCGCTGTCGTTGGCCGGGATCTCCACGGCCAGACGCTCACCGTTTCCGTCCGTGACACTGCCGGACAGGCCATCCAGCAAGCCAGCCTCACCCTCGTCGACAGCGCCGGTCGCGTCGTGGCGACGACTCGCACGGCGCCAGGTGGGCTCGCGCAACTGGACCAGGTTGCACCGGGAGCCTATCGGGTGATGGCGCGCCGATTCGGCTTCCTGCCGCGCTACTCCGAGTTCGTGCGCATCGGGCGCGCCGACACCGTCTCCGTCCGCATAACGCTGAACCGGATGAACCTCGTCATCGACGAGATCGCGGTCGCGTCCCTGGCACCTCGGCGCGAAAATCGCCGCCATTTCGCAAGAACGGAACCAAACCACCGCTCGACAGAATCCGCCGCATCAGTGCCGGCATAGGCGCGGTAACGAGCTCGATACGACCGGGCACCTGAACACGCACCTGCATCTCGTCGAGCGCGATTCGTACGTGATCACCCTCGCGAATCGATGACGTGACACATTCGATCGCGACCAATCCGTTGTTGATCGCGTTCCGGTAGAAGCTTCGCGCAAAACTTTGCGCGAGCACCGCCTGGATGCCCGCAGCCTGGATCACGGTGACGGCAACCTCCATCGCCGACCCGCAACCAAAGTTCCGGCCACCGCAGATGATGTCGCCCTGCTGCACGCTCGCGGCAAACGCCGGATCGATGCCCTCGAAGAGGTAATGCCGCACCTGCGATTCGTCGATCGTCTCGCGCTTCCGTCGCGACGAGATGATGTAATCGGTGTTCACGTCGTCGCCAAACACGCGTGCCGTGCCCTCGAGGATCACGGCTCCCTCCCGGGAACGACAACCACATCGCTCGCATCAGGGATGCGACCGAGTGCGGCCGCGGCGCCGCAGACGGCCGGCGAAGCCAGGTAGATGTTGGCCGTGGCATTTCCCATCCGTCCCTTGAAGTTGCGGTTCGCGGTCGACAGCACGTTCATGCCATTGTCGGGAATTACGCCGCTGGTGCCGCAGCACGCGCCACAGCCTGGCGTCGTGATGATCGCGCCGGCGGTCTCGAGCCGCGCCAGCGAACCATCGTCACGCAATCGACGCTCGACTTCCATCGACGCCGGCGTCAGCACCAGTTGGACGCCCGGCGCGACCTTCCCTCCGGCACGATCGAAGGCAGCCAGAGCTTCATGCACGTCCGGCACCCGGCCACCCGTACACGTCCCGATGAAGACCATTTGCACAGGCACGCCGGCGGTCTCCGCAACACCCACGACGAGATCAGGCGCATGCGGCCGAGCGACACGCGACGTGAGGCTTTCGAGATCGATGACCACTTCGCGCGCATAACGAGCGCCAGCATCCGCTGTCACCGGTGTACCGCGCGATCCACCACGCTCGCGCAGGTACGCGACGGTGTTCCGGTCGTGCGGGAATATCGCCGCCTTTGCCCCTGCCTCCACCGCCAGGCTGCTCAGGACGAGCCGATCCTCGAGGGTGAACGCGTCCAGATTGCCGTCGAACTCGATCGCGTGATAGTTGGCTCCGTCGCCGCCAAGCAGCGCGACCAACGCCAGCGCAACGTCCTTCGCCGCCACGCCGCTCCGGCGACTGCCCTCGAGCCTGACGCGAATCGTCTCGGGCACTCGAAGCCAGATGCGACCCGTCTTCATTGCCGCCGCCAGGTCCGATGATCCGACGCCGATCGCGAAGGAGTTCATCGCACCGCACATCACGGTGTGACTGTCCGCGCCGACGACCAGGTCGCCCGCTCCAACGAGTCCACGCTCCACCACGACCTGGTGGCTGATCCCCTCACCCGTCTCGAACAGCGTAGCACCGTGCCGCCGCGCAAACGTTCGCAGTCGCTGATGAAACACTCGCGTCGCATCAAACTCCGACGGCGTGTAATGATCCAGCGAAAAGAAGGTGCGGCTGGGATCGTGCAACCGCTCACCTCGCATCTCTTCGAAGTAGTCGATCGCCATCGGCCCGGACCCGTCGGTACCGAGCAAAAGGTCGGCAGTGCAGATCGCGATGTCGCCCGCGCGAACGGTTGTGCCGGCATGCGCGGAAAGGATCTTCTCACTGATCGTCTGCGACACGGCTCCCTCGAGCGACCCACGCCGCTCCAACCAGGTTACTGAACGTGTTGACGGTGGTCCGCACCATGTCGAGTGGCCGGTCGATGCCCGCCACCAGCGCAATGCCGCTCGCCGCGTTCGGACCAAGCCCGATCGCGTTCAGCACAATCAACGTCGTGACGAGAGAACTGCCTGGAACACCAGCTCCGGCTGATGATGCCACGATCGTCGTCAGGACGATGGTCACGAGCTGGCCGAGTCCAAGGTCGACGCCATACAGGTTGGCGAGGAAGACCGCGGTTGCTGCCTTGTACACCGCCGCCCCGTTCTTGTTGAGCGTGGTGCCGGCCGGCAGCACGAAACTCACGACTTCCGCAGGGATGTGCAGGCGCTCCCGTGCCGCCGTCATGCTCACCGGCAGTGTCACGCTCGACGACGCCGTCGAAAACGCCAGCACCAGCGCGTCGCCCACTGCCCTGACGAAAGCAGGAACACTCGCTTTCAGAACGAATGCGATCACAGGCCCGAGCACAAGAATCGCATGGGCCAGAAGAGCCACGACCACGATCAACGCGTAGGCCGCGAGACTACGGAGCAGATCCAGGCCAGATCGCAACACCGTCACCGCAATGAGGATTCCGACCGCGGCCGGCGCCAGCACCATGAGCCAGCGGATCACGACCATCGACACGTCATTCAGCGCCCCGAAAAACGCGACCAGCGGACGCCGCTTCTCAGCATCGAGCGCCGTGGTCGCGGCGGCAAACAGGATGATGGCGAAGATGAGCGCCAGCAGGTCCCCCTGCGCGGCGGCTGCGACCGGATTCACCGGCACGATGTTGATCAGCGTCTGCTTCAGGCTCGGCACCGCGGCGACGTTTGCCGATGCGCCGGCGCCGGCCTCGGCGAACCGTTGCGTCACCGCGTCGCGGACCGATGGATCCAGCCCGCCTCCCGCGCCGGCTACGAGCGCGACGCCCAGGCCAATGACGGCCGCGACGAAGGTGCTGCCGAGGAACCAGCCCAGCGTGCGCGCGCCGATGGTACCCAGCCGGCGGATGCTCCCTAACGACGCAACGCTCGTGAACAGGCTGCCCGCGACCAGCGGGATGACGACCATCGTGATCAGCCGGATGAAGACCGTCCCGACCGGTTCGATCCACTCCAGTACCGTTCGCAGCAATCCGAGTTGCGGCAGGCGGGCCAGAAACCCCGCGGCCAGGCCGACAACCAGCCCGATCAGGATCCTGGTCTGCAGGCGCACGTCGTCAGGCGGTGCGCGCGACGGCTCGCAGGTCGGCGAGTACGGCGCCTAACGCGTCCAGCGTCCGCCGGACGTCGGTCTCGCGGATGTCGCCCATGTGGCCGATGCGGAACGCGAAGTCCTGGTACGGACCCAGGCCGGCCGCGGTCAGGATGCCGAGCGCCTTCAGGCCGTCGCGGACACGCGCGGGAGGCAGATCCGGCGGTAGCGCGATGGCGGTCAGCGTCGTCGAGCGACGGCGAAGCGACGGACATTGCGGCGCCAGTCCGAGCACCGATGTGCCCTCGCTGGCAAGCTTCGCCATCCGTTCATGGCGCTGATGAACTTCGTTGATGCCTTCCTCCTGGAGCACGCGCAGCGCCTCGGCTACCTGCAGAACCAGGTGAACCGGCGTGGTGCCCGGCGTCTCCGGCTTCGGTTTCGTGACACTTTCGCGGACGGCGGCCAGGTCCCAGTAGTTACGCGGCAATCGAGCCGTCGCGTTTGCCGACCAGGCGCGATCGCTCAGGACCGCGAACGCCAGGCCCGGTGATGACATCAGGCATTTCTGCGACGCGGTCACCGCCACGTCGACATCCCAGTCGTCGAACTCGAACGGCATGCCACCGATCGACGAGACGCCATCAACCAGGACCAGCGCCCCCCGCGAGCGCGCGACGCGCGCCGCGCCGGCGACATCGTTCGCGACGCCGGTCGACGTGTCTCCATACGCCAAGGCCACGCCCCTGATGTCCCGATGCGCGTCGAGCAGCGCCTCGAGAACGCGCAGGTCGAGATCACGATCATGGTCCGTGCAGAAGCGATGGACGGTCAACCCGTATGACGCGCCTAACGTCGCCCACATTTCGCCGAACTTGCCGTTGCAGCAGACGGCGAGCGCGTCGCCGGACGAGAACAGGTTGCAGATCGACGCTTCCATCGCACCACGTCCGGTCGTGTGGACGGGGAGCACCGGCTGGCTGGTGCCGAAAAACGGCTGCAGGAGCTCGATCATGGCCGCGAGTTCGCGCGAGAACTCGGGTGCCCGGTGGTGCAGCATCGGACGCGCGCCGGCCGCCAGCACCCGGTCCGGAACCCGCGTCGGTCCCGGCGTCATCAGGAGTAGCGGTGCGTTGCCCGCCACGCTCACTCGACGATCCCGTGTTTTCTCAGGGTGTCGTCGATTTCAGCCTTGAACAACCCGCCGGCCTGGATCTCCGCGATGCGTCTCGACTCCCGTGTCGTCAACTCCGCGACCAGTTCGAGCACGACCTCGGCGTCCGCGCGCGGCACGACCGCCACCCCATCAGCGTCGCCGACGATGATGTCTCCGGGATGAACCACCGTGCCGCCGCAACTGATCGGCACGTTGATCTCGCCCGGACCGTCCTTGTCACAGGAACCGGGACTCACGGTGCGCGAGTAGGCGGGAAACCCGAGTCTCGTTATGCCCTCGACGTCGCGAATGGCGCCGTCGACGACAATGCCGCCCAGGCGAGCCGCGGTTGCCGTATGGCACATCAGTTCCCCGAAGACCGCGCTGGTGGTGTTGCCACCCGTGTTCACGACGACCACGTCGCCAGGCGTTGCGACCTGCAGCGCCTTGTGGATCATCAGGTTGTCAGCAGGGCGCGCGTTGACGGTCACGGCCAGTCCGCATAACGGGAGCGCGGAGCGTGACCGGATGCCGGCGTCCATGAAATTGAAGCGGCCCATCGCGTCGGCCACGTTCGACGACGCCAGTCCGCGGAATCGTTCGATCAGGGCGGCCGGCAGGCGTGGCGGCGCGGCGAGAACGCGAAATCCCGGTCTCCCGAGTGCGGGCATATGGTGATCGAAAATGTTGTCAGGGGTGCGTTTTCAATAAGCGGGGTGGCCCGAAACGGGGCAATGGCGACACGCTCGGCCGCCGCCAAGGGAGCTCCAATCCGTGATCAAGGT
>CAMPKM010000048.1 GCA_946887155.1 uncultured Gemmatimonadota bacterium | reverse complement strand
AGAAGACGCCGTTCGAGTTCAAGGTCGACGAGCTCCCGCGGCCGGACACTACGGCCGAGGGGCTGGAGTCGCTGAAGCCGGCGTTCACGCAGAAGGGCTCCGTGACGGCGGGCAACAGCTCGCCGCTCTCGGACGGCGCGGCGGCGGCGATCGTGATGAGCGGGGAGAAGGCGAAGGCGCTCGGGATCACGGGGCTCGGCTACCTCCGCGGCTTCGCCACGGCCGGCGTCGATCAACGCCCGGCCGAGCTCCGAGTCTCGCAATACCGCGGGCAGGTCGGCGCCCATCCGCCGGTCTATCATCGCCGCGACATTGGCGGCGTCGCCAAGCTGCGGCTGGATGCCGCGCCGAGCCACGCCGCGCACGAACCGTCCGGCGCAGATCGCGTCTTCCAGGGCGAAGCGGCCGTTGGTCCCCGCGCAGATGATGGTGATCGACTTGTCGGCTCGGTCCGCGCCCCGCAGCCGCTACAGTATTCCGGCGGAAATAGAGAACTCGCACACCAGCACCTCGCCGGCGCCGTTGGCATGGTACAGCGCCGCGGTACCGTTCGTGGTCGTCATCACGATGGTCTTGCCGGTGACGACGTCGGCCGTGAACTCGCGTGGCGAATTCCCCAGGGGGAAGCCGGGGATGGGCGCCATCTTGCGCTCTCCGGCCAGCAGGACGTCGCTCTGTTCGAGCGACCGCGCCCGCATGATCGCGTCGTCCACACCTTCGAAGGGAATCACCGCCCGGGCGCCATTCGCCAGCGCCGCGGCGATGGACGTCGAGGCCCGCAACACATCGATCACCAGCACCACGCGGTCATGCAGGTCCTGCTGGCCCGTGGTGCTGCCGGTGAAATGGACGTCTATCCTCACCTACACCGGTTCCTTGAACAGCCCCGTTTCCCGCTCCAGGAATTTCGTGTCGACCTCTCCGCGCTTGAACGCGTCGTGGGATAACACCCGTCCAAGGAACGATGTGGTGGTCGTCACGCCTTCGATGATAAAAGCATCGAGCGCGATCTGCATCCGCCGGATTGCTTCGGCTCGGTCCCGGCCCTGTACGATCAGCTTGGCCAGGAGTGAGTCGTAAAACGGCGGGACGGTGTACCCGGCGTAGACATGGGTATCGAGTCGGACGCCGGGACCGCCGGGCGGATGATAGACGTCGATGCGGCCCGGTGATGGCTGGAAACTCCGCGCCGGATCTTCGGCGTTGATGCGGCATTCGATGACGTGACCGCGCAGGGGCGGCATCGACAGCACCGAGAGCTTTTCGCCGGCGGCCACGCGGATCTGCTCCTTCACCAGGTCGATACCGGTGAGCATTTCCGTCACCGGATGCTCGACCTGGATGCGCGTGTTCATCTCCATGAAGTAGTACGATCCATCTTCATCGAGCAGCATTTCGATGGTGCCGGCGCCCACGTAATCAATCGCCTTCGCGCCCTTCACCGCCGCCTCACCCATGCGCTCGCGCAGTTCCGGCGTGACCGCGGGACTCGGCGCCTCTTCGATCAGTTTCTGGTGACGGCGCTGGATCGAGCAGTCGCGTTCGCCGAGGTGCAGCACGTTGCCATGCTGGTCGCCGAGGATCTGGAACTCGATGTGACGGGGACGCGAGAGGTATTTCTCGACGTAGACCTCGTCGTTGCTGAACGCGGAAAGCGCTTCGGAACGCGCGAGGGAGAATGACCGGGCAAACTCCTCTTCGTTCTTCGCGACCCGCATGCCCTTGCCGCCACCGCCGGCGGCGGCCTTGATGATCACGGGAAAGCCGATCTCGCGCGCGAACTCGAGCGCCGCGTCCACATCTTCGACCGGTCCCGGACTTCCCGGGATGATCGGAACGCCGACGTCGGCCATGGTCTTCCGGGCCGTGGCTTTGTCACCCATGAGCCGGATCTGCGTCGCCGTCGGTCCGATGAACGTGATGTTCGAGGCGGCGCAGGTTTCCGCAAACTCGGCGTTTTCGGCGAGGAACCCGTATCCCGGATGAATGGCATCGGCGCCGGTGATCTCGGCCGCGGCAATGATCCGCGCGATCCGCAGGTACGACTCGCGCGCCGGCGGCGGCCCGATACAGACATCGTCGTCGGCGAAGCGGACGTGCAGCGATTCGCGATCAGCCTCGGAGTAGATCGCGACCGTCTCGATTCCGAGCTCCTTGCAAGCCCGGATAACACGCAGCGCGATCTCGCCGCGATTTGCGACCAGAACTTTCTTGAACATGGGGCTAAAAGTAAAAGGGGTCAGACTCCTTTTTCTGCATGCGAGAAAAAGGAGTCTGACCCCTTTTATTCAGCTCGCCGGTGGCTTCTGGAATCCGTCCCAGCTCGTGTCGCTGGATGCCGCCACACCCTGAACGCGAAGCGCGAACTCGCTCGGGTTGCTCGCATGAAATAACGCACTGTCATACGAGATGATACCCTGCGTGTACCACGCCATCAGTGACTGGTCGAAACTCTGCATCCCGTACTGGACCGTGCCTTCCCGGATCAGGTCAGGGATGTTCAGGGTCTTGTTGAGGTCGCGGATCTGCTCGCGAACCGCCGCCGTGTTGATCAGGACCTCGCAGGCCGGCACGCGGCCCGGACGGTCGCTCCGGGGCACCAGCCGCATCGAGATGACCGCCGCCAGCGCGCTCGAAAGCGCATAACGCACTTCGTTCTGCTGGTGGGGCGGGTAGAACGACAGGATGCGGTTGATGGTCTGGGTGGCATCCGTCGTATGGAGCGTCGAGAAGACCAGGTGGCCGGTGTCGGCCGCCTTGAGGGCCGTGTCCAGCGTGTCGAGGTCGCGGATTTCGCCGATCTGCACGACGTCCGGGTCCTGGCGGAGCACACGCCGCAGTGCCTGCGAGAAGCTGCCGGTGTCGGTGCCGACTTCACGCTGGTTGATGTGACACTTGAGGTCGCGATGCAGGAACTCGATCGGATCCTCGATCGTGATCACGTTTGCATAACGACGCTCATTGATCAGCTGGATGATCGAGGCCAGCGTGGTCGACTTCCCCGAGCCCGTCACGCCCGTCACCAGCACGAGACCGCGCGGCATCATGGCGATTTCCTCCACGACCGTCGGCAGGTGCAGGTCCTGGATCGAACGCGCCTGGTGTGGGATCGTGCGGATCGCGAAGGCAATCGTGCCGCGCTGCTGGTATGCATTCACGCGGAATCGGCCGATTCCGGGAACACCGGTCGCGAAATCCGCCTCACGATACTCGGTGAACTCCTTCACCTGCTTGGGAGACATGATCTCCTTCGCGAGGTTGCTGAGATCTTCCGGTCGCAGCGCCGGCATCGGCAGCGGCGACAGCTCGCCGTGCACGCGAAGCGTTGGCGGACGTCCGACCTTCAGGTGAAGGTCGGACGCGTTCGACTGGACCATCTGCTGGAGGATGGCCTTGAAGTTGAACGGGGGCCGGGCCGGTGTCGGCGCGGCCGAGCTGTTGTCGACGGTCAGTGGGTTAGCCATTCGGATCGATGCGGAACAGAACCTGCCCGTATTCGACTGGATGAGCGTCCTGAACGCAAACTTCTTTTACAACCCCGTCGAATTCCGACTCGATCTCGTTCATGATCTTCATCGCCTCGATGATGCAGAGGACCTGCTGCTTGGCGATGCGTGTGCCGACCGTCACATAGGGTTTGGAACCTGGGTCGGCCTGGGCATAGAAGGTCCCCACCATGGGCGATTTGACCTCAAGGTAGCTCGACTTGGGAGCCTCCGCCTTTGGCGCCTCCAGTTCGACGACCTGGGACCCTTCGACGGGGGTCATCCGCCCCCCAACCTGGGCCGGCAGGATGGCCGGAACCGGGACCGGCGTGGGGATCTGTACGGGTCCGCGATGCTGCGGCGTCTTCGAGATCCGGATCTTCATCCCCTTGTCCGTCGAAATCTCGACGGAGTCCACGGACGAACCATCCAGCATTTCTATGAGTTTCTTTACGTAGCGAAGATCGATCATTGAGTGGTCAGCGACGGTTGCCGGACTCAGTCCAGCTCGATCAGGTCCCGCGGAAAATCGGTGAGGAGTTCCGCCCCGCCATCGGCGAGGTGTACGTCGTCCTCGATTCGCACTCCTCCCCACCCTTGCAGGTAGACGCCGGGCTCGATGGTGACCACCGCGCGTGCCGGCAACTTACCCTCGGATACACGAGACAGCCTGGGCGCTTCGTGTACTTCGATCCCGAGCCCGTGCCCCAGACCGTGTCCAAAAGCATCCCCAAACCCGCGCGCCGCAAGGACATCACGCGCGAGAGCATCCGCCTCGGCACCTGTCATTCCGGGCGCGATCAACGCCCGGGCTCGTTCATTTGCTTCTTTTACCGCTCCGTAGACCTCCTTCTGCCGGTCTGACGCCGTGCCAACCACCACGGTCCTCGTCACGTCCGCACAATAGCCTCGGAAAACGGCTCCGAAATCCAACAGCACGAAGTCGCCCGGCGCAATAGGACGTGTCCCCGCCCTGGCATGCGGGAGGGCGCTACGGGGTCCGCTGGCCGCGATCGTGCCGAAAGGGAACCCATCGGAGCCGGCGTCTCGCAGGTTGTGCTCGAGCAGGCCGGCCACCTCGTTTTCGGTCAGGCCAGACCGGATATGCGACAGGGTTTTCTCCAGCGCCGAGGCGGCGATGACTCCCGCCAGTCGAATCGCCTCCACTTCGCGGTTCTCCTTCTGCACCCGAAGCTCCTCGACGAGGTCATTGGTCGCCCGCCAGGTCCACCGTGTTCCATCCTCGAGCAGGCGCTGAAAGTCGCGATGCAACAGGTGCGACGATTCGAACCCGAAGGCGGCCGTGCCCGGGCGCTCCCCCAACTGCTGCCAGAGTCCCTTCCACAGGCTCGTCTTCTCGATGAGCACGCGACTCGCGCCCACGACTTCGCTGGCCACCTGTGACTCGTACCGGAAGTCCGTGAAGAACCAGCTCTCCGTCGGCGTGATCAGGAAGAGCGCGTTCGAGCCGCTGAACCCGGTCAGGTACCTGATGTTAGGCAGGCTGGTGACGAGCAGCCCGTCGAGATTCTGCTTGATCAGCCGTTCGACGAGTCGTGCCTGACGAGCGTGCTGGGGCTCAACCACGGCTGCCGAGCCGCGCGACCAGTCCGCGCAGGGCCAGTTCGTAGCCGTACGCCCCGAACCCGCACAAAACAGCCCTGGCACCGGATGCCAGCGCGGAATGTCGTCGCTCGGGTTCGCGGGCGAAAATGTTGGAGAGATGAACCTCGACGTACGGAACAGCGACCGCGGCCAGCGCGTCCCGGATGGCCAGGCTCGTGTGGGAATAGGCACCGGCGTTGATGATGACGCCGTCGGTCGTTCCCCGAAGTCCCTGAATGGCGTCGATCAACGCGCCCTCGTGATTCGTCTGCGAGAACGCGAGCTCGATGCCCAGTTCGGACGCCACGACCCGCAGTCGCGACTCGATGTCCGCGAGCGTCGTGGTTCCGTAGATCTCGGGCTCTCTCGTCCCGAGCAGGTTCAGGTTCGGACCGTTGAGTACCGCCAGTCTCACTTCTTTCGCAGTCCTTCAAGCCACGCCGTGAACTGACGGATGTCCGCTCCACCGGACTCCGGCGATTCACTCGCTTCACCGGGTTCCGTGGGTGAACCCTGCTCCGCGTTCGGGGTCGAGTAGAACTCGTCCAGGCTCATTCCCCCGCTCGGCGAACCGCCGGGCGGAACATCGCGAAAGAGGTGGTCGAGAGACAACTCCCGGTCCGCGGCTCGTGACGGGCGACCCGCCGGGTTGGTGTATACGCCGGCCAGCGTGGCCGCGGCCCCTTCGTCGGCGGCAGACGGCTTCGACGCCGCAAACAGGTTTGCGAGGGCCGAGGCGGCTGAGCTAAACGGAACGTCGGGCTGCGAGGCGCTTTCAGCGGACTGCATGTGCTGGGAACCCGGACCGACGGCAGGTCGCCGAGCCAGCTTCGAGAAAAACGTCCGGACCGACTGCGAACCCGATCGATCGATGGCCGCCACCTGCGGTACTGCCGAGAGTTTCTCGGTGATTGCGTTCTCGATCGATGAGATCCGGTCTCGAAGCGGGGTATTGGACGGGTCGCGCTCCGAGAGCTGTCGATAGATGGTCAGCGCTTCGTCGCGGAATCCCTGCTGGAGGTACAGTTCCGCCAGCGTCTCGGTGACGAACGGCTCAGGCGAGGCATGCGCCACCGGTTCCGGGACTGGCGGTGCGAAACTGACTGGTGGTTCGGCAAAGGTCGGCTCGTCAGGCACGTCACTGGCCATGGCAAACTCGCCCGCCAGTTCGGCTGTGCTCGACGGCGCCATATCGTGTTCAGCGTCGACCGGCTCCGAGGCCTCCATGACCGAGCCGGCTTCAACAGACTCCGGCGACTCGATGACCGATCCGCTTGCGACAATTTCCTGGACCGGCTCGAACGGTTCTGCGTCCGACGGTTCCATGAAATCCACGGGTTGTGTGGCGAACGGATCGAACGAGTCGACTGGGGAAGCTTCATGTGCTTCTGCTTCCCATGCGTACGACGTGTCTGCCGGTTGTTCGCCAACCGATTCGGCAGATGGCTCCGACTGCTCGGGCTCGTAATGCGCCAGTGGCTCCGGCCACTCCGCTGCCGGTGCTTCGTCACGCGTTTCCTGCTGCGAAGACCCACCGTGATCAAAGTATTCGATCGTTGAATAGGCGGTCTCGCTGCCCTCGGGCTCCAGTTCCGCGGCCGACGGTTCCATTGCGGACGCTGGATCCACAGCCTCCGGGAATGCTTCGGCGGCCACATACGACACGGGGGACTCGATCACCTGCTCCGCGGCTGGCTCTGACACCATCGTTTCCATTGCCGCTGCTTCGGCGACGCGCTCCGCTTCCGTTTCCATCGCCGATGCTTCAGCGACCGGCTCCGGCTCCGGTTCCATCGCCGATACTTCGGCGACCGGCTCCGGCTCCGTTTCCATTGCCGACGCTTCGATGACCTGCTCCGGCTCCGTTTGGGGTGCCTCGGCTACTGGCGTGAACGA
Organism: uncultured Gemmatimonadota bacterium; assembly: GCA_946887155.1. Next base: position 5,474 of record CAMPKM010000048.1, on the reverse strand, counting down.
AACCTGGCTGAGATCCGGCGGAAGCCAGAACTCGTCGGTCGTCAAGCCTTCTGTTGGCGCGACCACGTTTGCCGCGGCGACATCCTCGAACCACGAATCCGGTTCGCTGGCTTCGCTCGCTGGCTCGGACTGCGGTTTTTCTTCCTGCCCGCTCGCGTCTACCTCCTCGACCTGAGCGGCGGCAGGCACATCGAACCAGTCTTCGGGCGCGGACTCGAGGTCGGACTCGACCGCGGACGGCGTCATGACCCAGCCGATCTGATCATCGGCAGGACCCTCAAATCCGTGTTCAGCGAACAGGGCGCGCGGTTGCTCGAATTCCTCAGTCGCGTCGGAAGCCGGCGGTGTGAATTCTTCCTCCACGGGCGACTCCAACTGCGCTGTGGGACCATCTGGTGGCGCCGGCTCCGTGAAGCTGAAATCGACGAAATCCGACGGTGCCACTGCCTCGGCCGACGGATCGTCGGGCGCGGATATCGATGCAGGCTCGCTGACCGGCTCGTCAGTGCCGAAGGCGTTGAAGTCGACCAGGTCGATGGATTCTGTCGCCGGCTCGCCCGGCACCTGCTGTGACTCGGACAGCGTTTCCGGTTCCGGCGCGTTGACCTCCGAGTCGAACGAGGTCCCGGCCGGCTCCATCGACACAAATTCGAGCGGTTCGTTGGCGAGAGCCGGCGGTGTGTCGTCCGCCTGCGATACCTCGGCCGCCTGCGACGACGCCAGTGCCTGACGCTCTTCCTCGGCAAGGTCTTCCGCGGTCTTGAATGCGGGCCCGGGGCCGGTGAAGCCGCTGTGGAATGTCGGTACCACGGCTGGCGGCGCGAACGGACTCTGCTCCTGCTCCCGGTGCTCTTCGAGGGTCGTTTCCGCAGCGTGTGCCTCAACCGGCTCGGTTTCGGAAACAGATTTCGCATTTTCGGTGGGCAGGTCCTTCAGGAGCTGCGCCACTTCGCTGTTGCGGGGATCGGCCTCCAGTAGCCGCTCATACCACTGGCGGGCCGAGACGAACTCGCCGTCTACCTGTGAAATTTCGCCCAGTGTTCTGAGGGCGATGAGATTCTCCGGATCCAGTTCCAGGGCCGCTGAAAAAACGTCGCGCGCCTCGTGCGTTTGGCCGGCTTCATACAACGCCTGACCGAGGACAATATGGCCGCTGACGTGCCCGGGCTGGGTCGCCAGATGCGTGCGACAGACCGAAATCGCCTGCGCTGGATCCCCCGCCTTGCGAAGCTCGTTCGCGTAGGGCGCGAAGTATCGGCGCGGGTTTTCCTGAAATTTCGACCGGAGTTCTTCAAGTCGCGCGTTGGTCATGCCGGGTCCTCGGAAACGCGGCCAGTTTTGAGCGCTTGAGTGCGATCCCAGATGCAGCCGTTCTCCTGACGAGCGACAAGTGACAGACGTGACATGGAAGTATCACTGTAACTTGATTTTAGACGCAGATCACAAATAGCTTTCCGGGCTCACAGATGCCGATTTTCTACCCGTCCAGTCAGCCCAGGAGCTAGCGCCCGTGCTGCAGCAAATGCGGAGCGCCGCAAAGTGGATTTGGATCCTCGTCTTCGCCGCCTTTGTCGGCGGTTTCCTGTTGCTGGATACGTCCGGGCTGCTGGGCCGCGACCAGGTGACGTCATCGTCGATTGTCGCATCGGTCAACGGCACTGACATCCCCTACCTCACCTGGATCAACGTTTCGAATGCCATCGCGCAACAGCGCGAGGCGCAAATGGGACGTGGTCTGAACGGCGATGAACGGGCTGCCGTGGAGGACCAGGCTTTCGAGCAGCTGGTGACGGACATCCTGCTCCAGCAGGAATACCGCGAGCGCGGCATTCGCGTCAGTGACGAGGAAATCATCCAGCACGCCCGAACGAACCCGCCGCCCGCGCTGCTGAACGACCCTACGTTGCAGACCGACGGCCGGTTCGACATCGAAAAGTATCAGCGGTTGCTTTCGAGTCCCGCCGCGCGACAGCAGGGCCTGCTGCTTCAGCTCGAGAACTACTACCGCAACGAAATTCCGCGAGCAAAGCTCGAGGCCCAGATCCTGTCCGACGTCTACGTCTCGGACGCCAAGCTCTGGTCGGTCTACCGCGACGAGCATGATTCGGCACAGGTCGCCTTCGTCACGTTCGATCCCTCTACCATTTCGGATAGCGCGGCGGTCATTCCCGATGCCGATGTTCGGCGGTATTACGACGCCAACAAGGATCGGTTCGAGCGGCAGGGCCGCGCCTCGCTCTCGCTGCTCGTCGTTCCACGCACCGTCACGGCCGTGGATTCGGCTGCGACGCGTGCACGCGCCGAGGCGCTGCGCGAGGAGATCGTTGCCGGGGCAAAGTTCGAGGACATTGCCGCGCGCGAATCCCAGGACCAGTTCACTGCAACGACCGGGGGCTCGCTGGGAATGCGGGCGCGGAGTACGCTCGATCCCGCCGTCGCGACCGCGGCCTTTGCGCTCCGCGTCGGTGACGTTTCCCAGCCGGTGCTCGCCAGCGATGGATACCACCTGTTGCGCGTGGACTCGAAAAAGGCCGACTCGGTCGACGTCCGGCACATCCTGCTCCCGATCACGCAAACAGATTCCAACGCGACCCGCACTGATCGCCGTGCTGACTCGCTTTCCATCATCGCAGCCTCAGCCACCGAAGTGCAGCGCTTCGACAGTGCGTCGCGGGTGCTCGGCATCACGCCTGAGCGTGTCCAGGTTTTCGAGGGCCAGCCCCTGTTCACCACGCACGGTATCGCGTCGGGTGTCAGTGCCTGGGCCTTCAGCGGCGTAAGGGAACTCGAGACGAGCGACCTGTTCGACACGGAGCAGGCCTACTTCCTGGCTCGTCTGGATACCCTGATCGAGGGTGGTACGGCGCCCTTCGACGACGTGAAGGAAGACATCCGCGGACTGCTGCAGCGCCGGAAAAAGGCCGAGATCATGGCGACGCAGGCACGGCCCTTCGCTGAGCGCGCGAGCGCATCGTCACTGGAGACGGCGGCGCAGGAGCGTGACCTGACCGTCACGCGCAGCGAGTCGTTCGGCCGGTCCACGTTCGTGCCGGGTCTTGGTCGCCTGAATGCCGCAATCGGCGCCGCGTTCGCGTTGCCCATTGGCGCCATCTCAGAACCCATCGTGACGGACGAAGGCGTTTTCGTGCTCCGTGTCGATCGACGAACGGAGGCCAGCAGGGATGCGTTCGAGGCGCAGAAAGCGACACAGCGCGCGAACGCCATACGCGTGCTTCAGGAAGCGCGACTGCGCGAATTCATGGAAGGCCTGCGTGAGCAGGCGGACATCGATGACCGGCGCAAGGAATTGAGCGCGGCCGCGCGGGCACAGATTCCGCAGTAACGTCGTCCAACAAGAGAGGGCCGTTCGCCAATGGGAGCGAACGGCCCTCTTCTTTTTTTGCCGTGAAGGATCAGCTCATGAGCCTGCGCGGCTCCACGGGTTCCTTCTCCTCGGTTCGCACGGACGGCTGCGAGGCATTGAGTCGGTCAGCGGAAACGTCTTCATTGATGGCCTTTTCCGCGCCACTCAAACCACGCTTGAACGCCGTGATGCTCTTCCCGAACGAGGCGCCGATTTCGGGCAGGCGCTTCGCTCCGAACAGGAGCAGCACGGCCACCAGGATCAGCATGATTTCCATGAAATTCAGATTGCCGAAACTCATACGACACTCCTAGAAGAGCGATCGAGCGATCAGGTACGCCACCAGCACGCCGACCAGGCTGAGGAACGAAACATCGAGGGCAACGGGCCCCAGGGCGAACTTCAAGATAATCAAGTCTACCTGCAGGGGGCCTAGCGAGGGGGTAAACCCCGTGGTCAGGAACTCCTTGACCGCCCCCAGGGGCAGGAACTTCCTGGCGAGGAGGGTCATGAACCCCCCCACGATGAAGCCGATCGAGAGGACGACCGCGTGAAATGTCGGGCGGCGACGAACCTGGTGACTGGCCGTTTTCACGCCTTTCGCTCCATCACATAAGTGAGGGTATCCAGCAGGGCGCGCCGCGCCGGACTTTCCGGCAGGCCGGACAATACTTCGTCCGCCCGCGACGCATAACGCTCCCCACATTCCCGCGCGTAGTCCAGACCACCTTCCTCGACAACGATCTCCATCACCCGCGCAATCTGCGCGTCGTCGGGTTCCGGGCTCGCGAACAGTTCATCCACCGCGGCCCGGGACGAAGGGGGCATCGACCGAAGCGCCGCGATGAGCGGCAGGGTGACCTTGTGTTCACGGAGGTCGAGGCCCGTCGGCTTGCCGACGGTGGCCGACGCTTCGGTGTAATCGAGGAGGTCGTCCTGGACCTGGAAGGCCATGCCGAGGTGCGAACCATACGACGCCATCTCGGACCGGAATCGCGACGCGCCGCACAAGGCACCCACTTCACAGGCGCCCGAGAACAGGGCCGCCGTCTTGGCGCGGATGAGGAATTCGTAGTCGTCCTCGGAAAACTGCAGGGCGTCGAGGGCCGACAACTGGCGCATTTCTCCCAGCGTCAGCTCGTTCGATGCCTTGGCAAAGACGCGCAACGCATCGAGGTCGCCGAGCCTGACGAGTTCCTGGACGGCGCGCGAGTAGAGGAAGTCGCCGGCAATGACCGCCACCTGGTGGGTGAAGAGCGCATTGATGGTCGGCATGCCGCGGCGGAGCACCGAGTGATCGACCGCATCGTCATGCACGAGGGTCGCCAGGTGTATGAGCTCGACGACGGCGGCATACGCCGCGGCTCGCGGCTCCGCCACGCCGTCGACCTCGGACGACAGCAGCAGGAGCGTCGGCCGCAGCATCTTTCCCTTCATGAGCATCAGGTGCTCGCTCACGCCGTTCAGGAGCGCGCTGTCGACCGCGACGATGCGCCACATTTCATCGCCGACCCGGGCAAGCGATGCCCCGACCGGCGCCTGAATGTCCCTGAGAGCTACCTGACCGGCAGGAGTGGGCCGGGCCCGAGCTGTCACTTGGTGAGGTTCCCCATGGCAGCGACACGTGCCGCGACGTCGCGGAACTCGATGTCGACCGCGAAGACCCGAAGATAATACGCCAGTGCTTCCGCCGGGCGACCCAGATGTTCGGTCGCGAAGCCGAGCAGGTAAAGCACTCCGACGAGTAGCTGGTCGTCGGTTCCCGGGACTTCGGTGGCACGCTGGAGCAGTGCCGCTGCAATGGGATACTGCTGCTTCTCCACGAAGCATTGTCCGAGGGCCTCGTAGGACCGGACCCGGTCGGGCCCGCGAAGCGCCTTCTGGAACTGCGCGATGGCCTCGTCGATGAGGCCCATTTCCTTGTACGCGACACCCAGGTCGTAATGCGCGTCGTAGTCCTCGGCTTCGACGTTTTCCGCCACCCCGCGCTTGAAACGCCGCAGCATTTCCTCGAAGTCAGCCTGTTCATCGCCCGTCGGTTTCGGACTCTCGACCTGCATCCGGGTTGACCGTGCCGTGCGGGAAGATCGCCGCGGCGGCGGCCTTCAGC
>CAMPKM010000047.1 GCA_946887155.1 uncultured Gemmatimonadota bacterium | reverse complement strand
GTTCGAACAATCCGCGGACACGCTCTGGGGAACGGCAAACACGGAGTTCGGTGCCGTGAACATCTCGGACGGCGGAGTGGCGGGTAGCGACATCTGGTTCACCGTGAACCTGAACATCGAGGGCACCGCCATCTCGGTCAACTTCTCCGGCACGGTCAAGGGCGACACCGCCACCGGTCAGATCGACGTGCCTAACGTCGGCATCCAGCCATTCCCGTTTACTGCGATCCGCGCTGCGAATCATTCCGCATCAACCAGTCCCTGGCTCGTGGTTACGGCGATCTCCGCGGAAAGGCGGAACGCGGATCAGGCGGGTTCAACGGACAAACACTGAACTGCAAGGCGACAGCCGGCACACGCCAGACGAAGGCTTCTGTCTGGGCATCCGGACTTCAGGGTGTGCCGGCTGTCGCCTCGAAGTACCCGTGTTCATCTGCTGAACCAGCTTGATCCGCGTTCAGGCCCTCCCCGCGAAAATCGCCCTCACCGCGAAAATCGCCCCTTAACCGAAGCGGCGAAGCGATCGCTCTTTCGCTTTCTGGGCCTCGATCTCCCGGTCGCGCGGCGGGGCGTGAATCACGAGCGAATCGACCAGCCGTCTGGCGCAGGCCGTCACTTCCTCGACGGCCTGGTTGAATGCTTCTTCATTCGCCTTCGACGGCTTCGTTGTTCCACTCAGCTTCCGGACAAATTGCAGCGCAGACGCGCGGACTTCGTCGTCCGTGGCGGGCGGCTCGAAGTTGGCGAGAACCTTGATGTTTCGGCACATGTTGGGCCAACGGTAACTGGTTACTGGTCGCTGAATCTTGCTTGTTCCCGCATGACGCTTACGATTGCGAGATTCCATAGAGCCTGGCCGCATTCCCACCGAGGATCATCGCCTTTTCCGCGGCTGAAATCGGTAGCGCTCCGATGCTCTCCTTCATTCCGGACATGCTGCTGATGAGGTGCGGATAGTCGCTACCCGCCAGCAACTGGCTCGATCCCGCGAACTCCACCGCGAGCCGCAGCGCGCCCGTGTCAAAATTGACCGTGTCGTAGTAGAACTTCTTCAGGTATTCACTGGGGGGCCGGTCGATATTGACCCGGTTCTCGGGATAAGCCTCGAAGCCACGGTCGAGTCGCTCCGCGATGTACGGGATGGCGCCACCGAGATGGCCAAGGATCCACTTGATGCGCGGGTAGCGTCTCGGGATGCCGGCGAACACCAGGCCCGCCGCGGCCAGCGTCGTATCGAACATGAACCCGACCAGCGGCATGAGCCAGTAGTCTTCCATGGTCTCGACACCAGCTGGGTAGTTCGGATGAATGTGAACGACGGCGCCGTGTTCGTTCGCACGCTCCCACAGCGGTTCATAACGAGGATCGCGCAACTGGACACCGTTCACGCTCGCGTACACCAGCACGCCGGCAAATCCCATGGAAATCGCCCGGTCGAGCTCCTTCACCGATGCCGCCGGATCGTTCAGCGGCAGCGTCGCCAGCGACGTGAAATGCCGCGACCGCTCCGACTTGATCTTCGCGAGCGCGTCGTTCACCAGGCTGGCGAAATATGCCGACTGCTTCGGCTCCTCGAGGGTCGACCCCGGTCCCGTCAACGTGATCACCTGCATGTCGATGCCGGCATCGGCGATCACCTTCTCGCGATAGTCGATGTCCCGATGCCCGGGCACGACGAAGTTCTTGTCGCCGGGCGAAACGAGGACCGGGTTCCCGTCCTGGTCCGTTTCAACGGTGTACTTGCTCGGTCCTTTCTTGACGGCCGCGATGAATTCGGGCGGATAGTAGTGATTATGTACGTCGATGATCATCTGGTTTTTGTCTCTGGGCAGGATGAACGTGAATCAGGTGCGCCGTCGGAGCCACAGGAAATAGACCGGCAGGCCAACCAATACGAGGCCAAGACCGATTGCGCTGTCCCGCGGGTTCGTCATGAGCGTGTTGGCCACGATCGCCAGCGACGACACGATGAACAGTAGCGGCGCGAACGGATACAGTGGAATGGAATATTGGCGCGATATGTCCCGGCGCTTCCGCAGCAGCATGAGGCCGATCGCCATCAGCGCGAAGAAGATCCATTCGGTGTACACCACGCGCGTGAACAGCGCGCGGAATGTGCCGGTGGCGACGAGCGCGGAGGACCAGATCGCCTGCAGAATGATGGCGCGGTGCGGTGTACCATATACCGGATGCACGGCCCCGAACCACGAGAACAGCATTCCGTCCTGCGCCATCGCGTAGTACACACGCGGCCCGGCGAGAATAATCCCGGCGAGCCCGCCGAACGTCGAGAACATCACGATCGCTGACATGGCGGCGGCGCCGCCAGACCCGGTCAAAGCATCTGCCAGATCAGCCGCGACGCGCGTCGAGGACGCGACCTGGTCCAGCGGCAGGACGTACATGTAGACCGCGGTCATGGCCATGTACGACGCCGTCACGACCAGTGTGCCGATGAGCAGCGCACGGGGAATGGTCTTCGCCGGCTCGACGGTTTCCTCGGAGCTGTACGTCACCATGTGCCAGCCGCCGTAGGCAAAGAGACCAGCCACCATCGCCAGGAGAAACCCGCCGAGCGAGTCGTCCGTCGATGCCGAGCCCACGAAGTGCTCCGGCACACGGCCGCCCAGGCCGAATCCCAGCCCGACGATGGCGGCCACCGCCAGCATCTTGCCGCCGGTGAACAGAGTCTGCAGCCGGCTCCCATGCCTGACCCCAAGGTAATTGATGGCGGACAGCACGATGATCACGGCAATGGCGACCGCGCGGCTTCCCCAGGTGCCCATGGGGAAGAAGAAGGCGGTGTAACGCGCGAACACGGTGGCGATGGCGGCGATGATCCCCGAGTGCATCGTGAGGAGCATCGCCCAGCCCCAGAGGAAACCTAACGATGGATGGAACGCCTCGGACAGGTAGACGTACACACCGCCAGTCCGGGTGAACGTCGACGCCAGCTCGGCGCAGACCAGCGACCCGATGAGCGTGAGCAGCCCGGCGAGCAACCAGACGAGGAGTACACCGCCGACCGAGTGAACCTGGCTGGTCACTTCGGACGGCTGGACGAAGATCGATGCGCCGATGATGGTTCCCACGACCATCGCGGTCGCGTGGGGAAGCCGGATCGCGCGCTTCAGTTTCGATGCCTGATCGGCCAAGTCGATTCCCTGCGGGTGAGGCGTAATGGGGTGATCAATGCGGTCAGACTCGATTGAAAACACCGAAACCCGGAGCACGTTGGGTCAGAAGTTCGATCGAGTCTGACCCCATTGACCCGGATGATCAGGGCCTGGTTCGCAGCGTGATCGCTTTCGAGCCCGGGCGAACGTTGCGAACGACACTCACAGTTCGCCGGCCTGCCGACGGCCAGGTCACCTCGACATCGACTGCACCGGCCGTCGGCAACCCGACCTGCACCGCCATGTCGTTCTGCGCGTTGTAGCCGGAGCCCGTGTCCTGCAGTCTCATCGCGATCAACCGGCGCGTCCCGGCCTCATACACGCGAACCTCGGCGCCTGCTCGGGTTGAGTGACCTGCTTGATCGAGCACGCGAACCCTTACCGATCGCGCCGCACTCTCGCTGAGATTTCGAAAAACCGAGTGCATGCCATCGGGCCGCTGTCCGGTCAGGGCCAGGTCTTCGTCGCCATCACCGTCGACGTCAGCCCATTGCACGCCGTGATCCGCTTGCAACGCAGTGATGTAGTCAGGCGTGACCTCGACGAACTGACTGCCGGTGTTGCGATACAGGTAGTCGGGATAACTGACGCCGCCGGTGACGGTGCCGTTCACGTAGAGGTCGATCCGGCCGTCGTGGTCGAAGTCGGAAAAGGCACACGAATCATAACGAGCATCCCTGTCGACGCCCCACGCGGCCGACACATCCTCGAAACGCCCGTTACCCCGGTACAGCATCAAACCATTGCGGCCGTAGTTGGCGGCAAAAAGGTCGAGGTGTCCGTCGCCATCGATGTCAGCCGTGCAAGGACGCACCGTGCCGTTCGTTCGCTCGTCAGGCTGCCGTCCACCCCAGGCAACGCCGGCCTGCAACGCAACGTCCGTGAACCGGCCTTTGTCATTCTGAAACAGGCCATTGGCGTCGCCATCCTGGTTGGCGACGTACAGGTCAAGGTCGCCGTCTTCCTCGTAGTCGAACCAGAGCGCACCAACGGTACGGCGCGTGTCGCCGAGTCCCATGCCCGCGGCCACGTCCATGAACCGGCCACCATCGTTACGGTACATCGCGTTAGGGCGATCGCGCAGCGCGACAAACAGGTCGAGATCGTTGTCGCCGTCGATGTCTATCCAGGAAAACTGCCTGACCGCTCCCGAGTCGCGTGCAAGGCCCGATGCCTGGGTGACATCGATGAATTGCCCTCGATCGTTGCGATAGAGCTTGAGGATTGATTCGGGCCCCGGCGCGAATCCAAGCAGCAGATCCGGATCGTCGTCGTGGTCGTAGTCGCCCCAGGCGACGGACCTCGTGGAGCGCGCGTCGGCCACGCCAGCATCGGCCGCAACGTCGGCGAACGTGCCGCGATCGTTCCGATAGAGCCGGTTCGCGGCGCCATTGAAGCCAATGTAGAAATCGAGGTCGCCATCGCGATCGTAGTCAGCAAAGGCGTTGGTAAGCGTGCCGCCGGTACCGAACAGCGCTTGCTGGATTGGCTCGAACCGTGGCGCAGCACTCTGCGGCACGACGCCAATCAGGAACAGAATGCCAAGCGGGAAACTGCGAGTCATCGCGGACGCGCGCGAATGTGAGACGAAGACCGACCCGGGTAGCGCCAGAAACGATTCGCGCTCATTCGCGGTAACTCGAAGGTCGAGCCCTGCCCGCGGAAACCACAGGAGCTAGTTCCATCGCAATCCGCGGAGTTGATCGAGATTCGCGTTGCCGCCGGACAGCACGACCGCGACACGAGCGCCCGCCGGCACCTTTACCAAGCCATGAAGCAGTGCCCCGACCGGCGCCGCCGCCGCGCCTTCGACCACGAGCTTGCAGCGTTCCATGACCCAGATCATCGCCTCGAAGATTTCGCGATCGGGCAAGGACACAATCTCGTCGACGAAACGCTGCACCACCGAGAAGTTGAGCTCTCCGCATCGCTTCACTCGAAGGCCGTCGATGATCGTCCGGCAATCGATCGTCTCCAACTTCCCGGACTCCACGCTTTTCTGCATGGCGGGCCCATCGGAAGACTCCACGCCGATGATGCGGATCTTCGGGTTGAAGCTCTTCGCGGCCATCGACACGCCGGAGATCAGGCCACCACCGCCAATCGGTACAACAATAGCGTCGACCTCGGGCCAGTCCTGCACGATTTCGAGGCCTAACGTGCCCTGCCCCGCGATCAGCTCGGCATCATCGAACGGATGGACGTACGTGAGTCCTTCATCGCGCACGAGCTCCTTCGCCTTTTCATTGGCCTCGTCCCAGATCGTTCCATGCAGCACGACTTCGGCACCGTATCCGCGCGTGGCCGCGATCTTGGCCGGCGTCGCGTTCTCGGCCATGCACACCACCGCGCGCATCCCATGCAGCTTCGCGGCGAGCGCGACACCCTGCGCGTGATTTCCCGCCGAGGAGCAGACGACGCCCCGGCGCTTCTGCTCGTCAGGCATCAACGCGAACTTGTTCAGCGGCCCGCGGATCTTGTACGAACCCACACGCTGGAAGATCTCGGCCTTGAGCCGGATGTCGTATCCAGTCGCCTCACTTAGTTGCCGTGATGTCAGCAGCGGCGTGCGCTTGATGTCAGGCGCAATCCGTTCGCGAGCGGCCTCGAAATCCGCCGTCGTCAGCAAAAAGGGGTCAGACACCATTTCCTCGAAGGGTCGTTGTGGTTTCTCAGCCGATGCAGTCAGGAAATGGTGTCTGACCCCTTTTACATGATGGGGCCGAGGAGCCGGTCGAGCTCGGCCTTGATGGCGTCGAGTTCCTTGCGGAGCACCGCATAACGAGCGAGCGCGTCGCGACCGACTTTCTGGTCCGCGCCGGACGTCATGCCGGCCAGGTAACTGATGTGCGCCTGGATTCCCGGCTTTCCATAACGAACGGGCTCGGTCTCGACCTTCGCCGCAATCGCGTTCACCCGCTGCAGCGTATCGGCGGAGGCGCCGGACGCGTTGCGCAACCGATTCGTCGTCGCCTGGATGCGCTGGCGCACGCGACCCACCTCGGCCACCATCTCCCGCATCTTCAGGTTGTGGTTGAACTGTTCCTCGAGGTCTGCCACCGTCATGCCTTCCTTCGCCAGGCGCGGATCGATGAGCACGCGCAACGGCGTCGTAAACGAGACGTCGTTCACGGTCAGGCGCGCCGTGTATTGTCCCGGCGGCGCGGTCAGGCTCGACGAATGCCGCACGTCCCATACGAAACGATTGTGCCCCGCGTTCTTCGTCACTTGCGGCGGGGGCGGGCCACCGCGACCACGGCCGCCCCGCGGCGCGTCATCATCGGCGCCTCCGCCACGACCACCTCGCCCACCGCGACCGGCAGTGGCCGGCGCATCACTGGTGTAGCTGTTCGCCACCGCCCCGGCGGCATCGAGGATTTCGATCTTCACCGGTCCGGCCGGTTCCGACGGCAGGTAGTACTCGACCATCGGGCCGAGGATGTTGGCGCCATCGCGCGTACGGTAGCCGTCCCGCGCCTTGTAGAGATACGTGGAGTTCGTGCCGACCTGCGGTGTGATCTGGTGCAGTGCCGAGAGGTTGTCGAGGATCCAGATGGCGCGCCCCTGCGTCGCGACGACCAGGTCCTTGTTATGCACGCGGATGTCGTTGATCGGCACGACCGGCATGTTCTGCATGAACGGTTGCCAGTGTCCACCGTTGTCGAACGAGATGTACATCCCGAACTCGGTTCCCGCGTACAGCAGGCCTTGCCGGCTCGGATCCTCGCGCACCACGCGGGTTGGAGTATCCGCCGAGATGCCGTTCTTTCCGTCGGTCAGGAGCGTCCAGGTGCGGCCATAATCGTCCGTCTTGTAGATGTACGGCCGGTAATCGCCTAACAAGTAACGGTAGACCGCATAGTACGCCGAGCCCCGGCGGTGCGGTGAGGCATCGATCCAGGCCACGCGTCCGCCCAGCTCGAGATCCTTCGGCGTGATGTTGGTCCAGGTCTTTCCGTTATCCCGGGTGATGTGGAACGGCCCGTCGTTGGCACCGACCCAGATGACGCCTGCCTCGTGCGGCGATTCCGTGATTGCGTAGAGGGTGCTGTAGAACTCCTCGCCGGTGACGTCGCGCGTGATCGGCTGGCCGCTGGCGCCCTGCGCATGTGGCGGGTTCCAGGTCAGGTCGGGCGAGATCGTCTCCCAGTTCACGCCCTTGTCGCGCGTGCGGTGCAGTTTCTGCGAGCCGTAGTAGACGATTTCCGGGTCGTGCGGCGACGTCGCCATCGGCGTCGTGCGCTGGAAGCGCAGGACCAGGTCCTTGGCATCGTTGCCATAGAGCGACTGCCCGCCAACCCAGTAGTTGCGCGACTGTCCCGTGGCCATGCTCATGTACTCGAACTGTCCCTTGCAGTTGCCATACACGATGTTCGGATCCGTGGGATGCGGCATGATCGGCCCGGTCTCGCAACCGGGCGTGTCATCGCGGAACGAGAGATCGAAGGGCTGGGCAACGCTCGACATCATCGTGGTCGAGTTGTCCTGCTGCGCGCTGTAGAGGTTGTACGGGAACTTGTTGTCGATCCAGATGCCGTAGATTTCCGACGTGACCTGGTTCATCTGCGTCGACCAGGTACGGCCGCCATCGAACGAGACGTTCGCGCCGCCGTCGTTCGCCTGGATCATGGTGTTGCCGTCGTTCGGGCTGATCCAGATGTCGTGGTTGTCGGTGTGCGGCGTGCGGAACGGCGTAACGGTGCGCCCGCCGTCGGTCGACTTGTAGAAGGTCTCGGCGCCGGCATAGACGACGTCGGCGTTGGTGGGATCGGCGCCTAACGTGGTGTAGTAGAACGGCCGCTGGACGAGCCCCGGGGTCGCGTTCACCTGCGTCCACGTCGCGCCCGCGTCGTCGGAGCGATAGAGGCCACCGCCCGGCTTTGCTTCCACCAGTGCGTAGATGCGCTGCGGATTGGCGGCCGTCACCGCCAGGTTGCCCTTCCCGATCAATTCACCCGGCAGGCCGTTCATCATCTTCGTGAAGGTTTCGCCGCCGTCGGTGCTTTTCCAGAAGCCGCCTTCACGCGACCCGCTGATGATCGTCCATGGCTTGCGCTCGATGCGGTTCATCCAGGCGTAGACGACGTCGGGATTTCCCGGCTGCAGCTCGACGTCCATCGCGCCGGTGCTGTCGTTGAGGAACAAGGTCTTCTTCCACGTCCGGCCACCGTCGGTCGTCTTGAAGATGCCGCGAGCACTGCCGGGCTTGAACGCGTCGCCGTTGGCCGCTACCCAGACCGTGTTCGGGTCGCTCGGGTGAATGCGCACGGCGCCGATCTGGCCGACGTTGTACAGTCCCGCGAACGTCCACGTGCTACCGCCGTTCGTGCTCTTGTAGACTCCACGGCCGGTGGACACGTTCGACCGCAGGCCGTCGGAACCAGTGCCTAACCAGATCACGTTCGGGTCACTCAACGACACGGCGACGTCGCCCATCGAGGCCACGGGCACCTTAGCGTCGGTGAGCGGTTGCCAGCTTTCGCCGCCGTCGGTCGTCCTGAAGAGACCGCCGCTGGCGACGCCCATGTAGAACGTGCGCGGTTGCGATGGCACGCCGGTTACGGTGTTGACTCGGCCACCACGTGAGTGACCGACCAGGCGGTAGTTCAGGCCACGAAGCAAGGCCGTATCCACCGATGCAATCATGGGCGCGCTGGACGCCGTGGCGGAAGTCGGCGTCGATCGCTGCGCCATCGCCTGATCGGTAAGGCAAACCGCCAGAAGGCTCGCGGCTGAGAGAAGCGTTGTCCGGGTCATTGCTGGTCCTGCGTTGGTGACGGTGGTGTGACGAGACGGCCCCAAAGTACCGCCCATGAACGGCATCCGACACTCTCGAAAACGAAGGAGGTGGACGCGTCGTTGGGCTTCGACATGGACTCCTTTTGAAGAGTCAATTATACTCATGTCCATGAGTAAGCGACTGCAGGTCCTGCTCGACGAGTCCGAATTCGCCGAGATCCGGCGGGCAGCCCGACTCAGCCGAATGACTGTCGCTGAATGGGTTCGACAGGCGCTTCGGCGTGCGCGCAAGGAGGAACCGATGACCGACGCAAAGCGAAAAGTCGCCGTTGTGAGGGAGGCTGCGCGTGGCGCCTACCCGACCGCGGATATCAACCAGATGTTGTCCGAGATCGAGCGTGGGTATACGACGGATTCGTCCGCTTGATCTTCGTCGACTCGAACATCCCGATGTACCTCGTGGGCGCGCCGCACCCGAACAAGGAGGCGGCGCGCCGGCTCCTCGAGAACGCGATCGAGCGCGCCGAGCGCTTGGTGACCGACGCCGAGGTGCTGCAGGAGATCCTGCACCGGTACACCGCTATCCGGCGACCCGATGCAATCCAGCCGGCGTTCAATGCGTTGCTCGGCGTTGTCGACGAGGTCCTTCCCATAGAGGGCCAGGATGTCGAGCGTGCACGGGATGTATTGCTGGGTGAGTCGGGCCTCTCGTCACGCGACGCGCTTCATGTGGCTGTGATGCGCCGCCATGGGGTCCGGCGCGTCATGACGTTCGACACGACCCTCGACCGCGCACCGGGATTGGAACGCGTTCTCTGACCCTCGCCGACGGCGACCGGCGCTATTCCTCGAGCGGCGTCAACGTGACGTCGGCATGTCCATCCTCATCGTAGTGCACCGTAACCTGCCACGGCTGGCAGCAGACCTCGCAATCCTCCACGTACTCCTGCGACGACCCGCTGCCCGGGTCGAGCCGGATCTCGACGGACTCGCCGCAGTACGGGCACTCGACGGCCGCCTCCAGATCCGCGGTGCCGTCGCCGAGTGGAAACTCATCCTCGAGAGATTCTTCGAGCTCGTAGTCGTTGTCGCCGTTGCTGCCGTTGCTTCTCGCCATGGTGCCTCCGATACAGCCAACCTGGATTCCCGCCTGCGGCGCGTCCAGTTGGTGTCCATATTAAACGCGATACAACCCAGACGCGGATTCTGCCGAAACCGGCTGATGGAATCGTCATCATCCGTTGGTTTTCGCGCGATCCGCGTTCAGGTTTTTGTTGCCGTTCGGCCTGTATGAGAGCAGGAACCTCATGTGTAACGAGGAACACGCAATGAAAGTACCGTTAGGCAGCCTGTTGTGCCGTGTTGCACTTGGAATAGCGGTCGGGGGATCCTCGCTCATGGCGCAGACACCAGCCGAGCTTCAGCGATTGCAGGATGAAGCCGTCCAGCGCGGTCGTGAATACCTCCGGATCAACACCGCCAATCCGCCCGGCAATGAAGCCGAGACCATGCGCTGGTTTGCGCGTATCCTGGAGCAGGAAGGTATTCCGTTCGACACGGTGACGGTTGCGCCGGGACGCGGGAACATCTGGGCCCGACTCAAGGGCGGCCCGGAACCGGCACTCCTGCTGCTCCATCATATGGATGTCGTTCCCGCCGATCCTCGCTACTGGGACGTCGATCCATATTCAGGCGAGCTGCGGAACGGTGATCTCTACGGTCGCGGCGCGCTCGACACCAAACTGCTCGGCATCACGCACTTTCAGGCGTTCATTGCGCTGCACCGGCTGAAGATTCCGCTCAACAGGGACGTGATCTTCATGGCGACGGCTGATGAGGAAGCGGGCGGCGCGTTCGGGGCCGGGTGGATCGTGAAGAATCGACCCGATGCATTTCGAGGCGCCGGCTTCGTCCTCAACGAGGGCGGCGGGGGCAGCGTGGACGCGGCGGGTCGCGAGCGGGTCGGGATCGAGGTCTCGCAGAAGGTGCCGCTCTGGCTCAAGCTCATCGCGACTGGAAATCCCGGTCACGGATCGCAACCGCAGGTAAGCACCGCGGTGACGCGACTCATTCGTGCACTGGAGCGCATCCGCACGTACGAGTTTACGCCACGCATCGTGCCCGCCGCTGACGCCTATTTCAAGGCCATCGCGCCTAACGCTGGCCCGTTGCAGCCGGCGTTTGCCGACATGGCGAAGGCGGTGCAGGACCGGACCTTCCTCCTCAAGCTCCAGGCCGACGCACCAGGTTTTGCCGCGTTGACGCGTAACACCTGCTCGATCACGATGCTCGAAGGAAGCAACAAGATCAACGTGGTGCCCACCGAGGCGTCGGCGCAGATCGATTGCCGCACGCTGCCTGACCAGGATCACGACGCATTCATTGCCGAACTGGCGAGCGTCATCAACGATCCCGGCATACGGATCGAAAAGATCCTTGGCTTCGTGCCCGCCGTTTCGCCGCAGGACAATATCGCGTACCGGGCCATGGCCGACGTGGCGAAGAAGCACTTCCCGCAATCCGTCGTGGTCCCGCTCTTTCAGACCGGGTTCACGGATAGCCATTTCTTCCGGGGCCTGGGGATCCCCAGCTATGGTTTCGGGCCGTTCCTGGTACCTAACGACCAGGCGGGCGGCCTGCATGGAAACAACGAGCGGCTGTCCGAGGCGAACCTGCGCCGGGGAACAGCGATCATGCTGGAAGTAGTCCAGCGGATCGTGCGAACGGCCACGCAGTAGACCAACTCGATGACTCGTCTCACCCAGCAATCGTCGATGAAGTGCCAGTTGATTGTCGCCGCCTGTGTCGCGCTCGTCGCCTGCACCGAACGCGATCGCGACCTCACCATCACCGATAGCTCGGGCGTCCGGTTGGTCACCAATCGTGCCGAAGGCGAGGGGTGGTTCATGACGCCCCGCATGACCGTCACCGAGGACCTCACGATTGGTGCGGACTCCCTCCCTGAGTACCAGTTCGGGCGGATCGGTGACCTGGACGTGGCGCAGAACGGCGACATCGCGGTCATCGACCAGTTGGGTGGCGTAGTGCGCGTGTACAACGACAGCGGACGCTATCTTCGCTCGATCGGGCGATCGGGACAGGGACCTGGAGAACTGAGCCGGTCGGCCAACGGCATCTACTTCATCGGCGGCGATTCCCTGCTCCTGCTCGACCCGGGTGAACGACGGAAGACAACATTCGCCGCCAACGGCACGGTCGGCGCCGTAACGCCGCTACCACCTGGGCCGACTGGGCAGGGATGGACGCGCCTGACGAGTGGCGATTTCCTGATGCGCGGTTTGACGATCTCACGCGCCGATGGAAAGTTTACGTTCTGGGATGCGCTGCTCGGCGTGCGGGCCGACACCGCGGTGTCGGACACGTTGTTCGAGTTCGACTACGTGAAAACGGACATGGGCGGACCGCCCCGCATCCGCATCCAGTTGATCGTCAACAACCCGACTTGGGCGCGGCTTTCAGACGGGCGCATTGCCTGGACCGCGCTCGATCGGAACTACGTCCAGGTGCATGACTCGACTGGGAAGATCGTCGCGCGGATAACGCACGCGCAGTGGGTCCCGAAGGAGATCACCCCGGCCGACAAGGCGGCGATGGTGGAATTGTTGCGAACGAAGCTGCAGGCGATCGGCGGCGATGCAAGCTTTGCCGACTCGCCGCAGGTGGAGGCGCCGAGTCATTTCCCGGCCATCACCGCGGTGCGCGCCGGTCCGGGCGCCGACGCTTCGCCGCGCTCGCTCGTCGCCGG
>CAMPKM010000046.1 GCA_946887155.1 uncultured Gemmatimonadota bacterium | reverse complement strand
CATCAGCACCGGTGCGGTGCCGCAGTGGTACATGAAGGCGCCGGCGAACCGGGGACGGAAGGTGAAGGTCACCGACTGGTCCTTTCCGACCGATCGGAAGGCGACCTTCGGATCGATCTGCGCGGCGTGAAAATCCATCGAGTGCGGAACGTCTCCTTCATTCGTCAGCGTGAATTCGATCGTATCGCCAACCCGGCAATGCACGATGGGGCCGGGGATGTCACCCTCGAAAGTCCACGCCGCTACGGTCACGTCGGGCGTGATTCTCACCGGCAGTTCCTGCGCTCTCCATTGAAGGCGCTGTGTCCGTTGGGCCGGAAGAGGAGGCAACGCCGGGTCATAACGATGATACGGAGCTGGCGTCAGGCCGGCGGGTTGCGTCGCCGCGCCATGCGTCACCTGATCGTGGAGCGTCGTATCCAGCTTGCTGTTCGGATTGGTAAGGTCGACGCCACCTTGGGCGGCGGCCGAGTCGGCGCGCTGCTCTGTAGCAGGCCGGCAGGCGGCGAGCGTCGCACCACCGATGACGAGGCCCAGCGCTGACGTTCCCAGGAAAGCGCGTCGCCCGGTCGGTGGTTGCTCGGGATTCGTGAGAAGGTCGGACAACCGCGGGATCGAATCTCTGGACATGTCACAATCCTCCACGAAGGTCGCTGCAAAGTGAACCGCGTGACACGCCTGGACAACCGAGCCGCAGTAATCCGTTCAATGATCTCGGCCAGTCGCGATCCCGTAGCGGCGATTCCCTGACACGCTGTCAGGGCGTCCTCGTACGCAGAATCGGCGTGCGCCTGACTTTGCCGCAATTCGGACCTCGACATCGTCAATGCGACTACACCACGGGTTCACGACGTGTTCTCGCAAACGACCGAATACGCGCTCCGCGCCTTCATTCACATCGCTGGTGAAGCACCGCGCTCACGGCGACTGATGGAAGTCGCATCGGCCGTCGACGCCCCGCCGCGCTATCTCGCCAAGATCCTGAGCCAACTGACGCACGCCGGCTACCTGCGCTCGACGCGCGGACCGGCCGGCGGCTATTCGCTTTCGCCAAGGGCGGCTGATGTGTCCCTGGCAGCCATCGCGGCGGTGTTCGAACGGCCCCACCCCCACGACTGCTTGTTAGGCACCGGCCCCTGCGGCCAGAACCCCGATTGCCCGGTGCACCTGCGCTGGGCCCCCATTGCCAGCTCCATGTCCGCGTTCCTGGCACGAACAACGGTCGCGGAACTGGTGTCATCACGACCCCCACTCTGAGGTCAGCATGCCGATCAATCGCCGAACCCTGGTACGCAGCGGGACGATCGCAGGCGCGATCGCCCTCGCCGCCCTCGGGTTTTCCTGCCGCACCACGGCCCCCAACCTCGCCACCGGCGACGCCGCCGGCCGGGTCTATGTCGCTCCCGGCGCGCATGACGAGTACTACGCCTTCCTCTCCGGCGGATTCAATGGCCAGGTGAGCGTTTACGGCCTGCCGTCCGGCCGCATGCTCAAGCTCATCCCGGTCTTCTCGCAGCACGCGGAGAACGGCTGGGGCTACAACGAGGAAACCAAGCCGATGCTCCAGACGAGCTATGGCTTCGTGCCGTGGGACGATACCCACCACACCGAACTCTCCCAGACCAACGGCGTCCCCGACGGCCGCTGGCTCTTCATCAACGGCAACAACACGCCGCGGGTCGCGCGCATCGAGCTGACACGGTTCGAGACCGAGGAAATCCTCGAGCTGCCTAACGCCGCCGGCGGACACGCTAGCCCGTTCACCACCCCCGACGGCAAGTACATCGTCTCGGCGACGCGCTTCAGTGTGCCGATCCCGAACAAGGACGTCCCCATCGAGACCTTTGGGCAGAACTTCCGCGGCACGATCTCGTTCATCACCGCCGACCAGCCCGGGAAGATGGACGTCGCGTTCCAGATCCTGATGCCCGGCTTCAATTACGACCTCGGCCACGCCGGCAAGGGCCCCTCCGAAGGATGGTTCTTCTTCACGACATACAACTCGGAACGCGCGTGGACAAAGCTCGAGGAGAACGCTTCCCAGAACGACAAGGACTTTATCGCAGCGTTGAACTTCCGGCAGGCGGAACAGTGCGTCGCGAACGGAAAGGCGCAGACCGTCAACGCGCGCTACTTCCACAACTGGATGGACGAGAAATCGCGCTCGGCGCGTTCGGAAGCCCGCACGTCGGTGAAGATGCTCAACCCGGCGGACTGTCCGGGACTCGTCTACTACCTGCCCACGCCGAAGTCACCGCACGGCGTCGACGTCGATCCGAGTGGTGAATACATCGTGGCCAGCGGCAAGCTCGCCGCCAACATCCCGGTGCACTCGTTCAGCAAGATGCAGAAGGCCATCGCCAACCAGGACTTCGAGGCGACGGTCGAGGGAATCCCGGTCCTGAAATACGACGCCGTCATGGCGGCCGAAGTCCAGAAGCCGGGCCTCGGCGCACTGCACACGGAGTTCGACGGCAAGGGATACGCCTACACCTCGATGTTCATCTCGTCCGAGGTCGTGAAGTGGAAGCTGGGCACCTGGGAAGTCGTCGATCGCGTCCCGACGTACTACTCGATTGGCCACCTCATGATTCCCGGCGGCGACAGCAAGGAACCGTACGGCAAGTACCTCGTGGCCATGAACAAGATCACCAAGGATCGCTACCTGCCGACGGGCGCTGAACTCACGCAGTCCGCGCAACTGTTCGACATCAGCGGCGACAAGATGAAGCTGCTGCTCGATTTTCCGACGTTCGGCGAGCCACACTACGCGCAGGCCATTCCGGCGAGCCTGATCAAGGACAAGCAGGTGAAGTACTTCTCGCTCGCGGAAAGCACGCACCCGCACGTGGCGCGCGCCGAGTCGGAAACCGGCATCAAACGGACCGGCCGTCGCGTGGACGTCAACATGATCGCCATCCGCAGCCACTTCGCGCCCGACAACATCCAGGGTGTGGAAGAGGGTGACACGGTCTATTTCCACGTCACCAACATCGAGCAGGACTGGGACATCCTTCACGGTTTCGCGATCCTTGGCGGCGAAAATGCCGAATTGATCATGCAGCCCGGCGAAACCCGGACGCTCAGGTGGGTCGCGAAGAAAGCGCAGATCTATCCGTTCTACTGCACCGACTTCTGCTCGGCGCTGCACCAGGAAATGTCGGGTTACCTCCGCGTCTCGCCGCGTGGATCAAACGTCGCGCTCGAGGCCACGATCAGCAAGAAAGCCGCGACGCAACTGGAACGCGCTCGCGCGGTGGAGGGACAGAAGTAATGCGCGCCACCAGTCGCATGCCTCACAGCGCTCGCGCGATGCTGGCCGTCGCGGTGGTACTGCTCGGCGCGGTGTTCGTGGCACCGTTGTGGAGCGTGCGACTGGTCGCGCCGCAGTATCCCGAAGGCATCGGGATGCACATCCGCCTCAACACCATCGAGGGGATGAAGGAACATGATCTTCGCAACATCAACTCGCTCAATCACTACATCGGCATGAAGCCGATCGAGCCGGACGCGATCCCCGAACTGCAGTACATGCCGTGGATCGCGGCCGGCCTCATCGCCGCCGGCATGCTCGTCGCCGTGACAGGGCGCCGGCGGCTGCTCGTTGCGTGGACAGCCGGATTCGCCCTGCTCGGCGTCGCCGGTTTGTACGACTTCTGGCGGTGGAGTTACGACTATGGGCACGATCTCGATTTCGAGAACGCGATCATCGTCGTGCCGGGCATGTCGTATCAGCCGCCGCTGATCGGCACGAAGCAGTTGCTCAACTTCAGGGCGACATCCCTGCCGGCGGCCGGTGGATTGCTGGCCGGCCTGTCGTTTGCCATCGCGTTAGGTGCCATCGGCGTGTCCTATCGCCGATTGCGCAGCGGCGCAGCGGCACTCTCGCTGGCGGCCGCTGCCTGCGCCGGGAATCCATCCATCGCGTTTGATCACGCAGCCTGCGAGGAATGCCGGATGATCGTGAGCGACCGGCGTTTCGGTGCGCTCGTGGTCACCGAACATGGGCGCACGCTCACCTTCGATTCGATCGACTGCCTTCGCGCGTATTCGGCGCGGCCGGATTCTCCCGCGGTTCGCGAGACGTGGGTGGTCGACGCGGCGGCGCCGGGCACGCTCATCGCAATGGAAGCGGCCACCGTTGTGGATCATGACGCCACGCTGCGTCCCCCGATGGGCACGGCCGTTTCATACGGAGCCGGTCATGTTCGTTAGGGGACTCGTGGTCATGCTTTGCCTGCCACTCGTCGCGGAAGCACAACGCGTCGTCACCGTGCAGCCGGGCGGCCCGTTGACCATCGCCGAGGCCGTTCGAACGGCACGAGCGTTCGACCAGGTCGTGATTGCTCGCGGCATTTATCGCGAACCGACCATCGTCATCGATCGTCCGCTCACGATCGTCGGCGAACCCGGCGCCGTACTCGACGGCGCGAATGCCACGCATATCATGCGCGTGGAGGCGGACGATGTCACCGTCCGCGGTCTCACGTTCCGGAACGTGGGGCCGAGTCACGTTGAGGATCGGGCTGCCCTGCGGGTTGGCGCGGTGCGACGCTGCGTCGCCGAGGACAATCGCATCGAGAACGTCTTCTTCGGGATCTACCTGGCCGGGAGCTCCGGCTGCCGGATTGCCCGCAACGTGCTCCGAAGCCATGGCACCACCGAGGATCGTTCCGGGAACGGGATTCATCTCTGGACAGCGCGCGACGTCGACGTCCTCGACAATCGCATCACCGGTCACCGCGATGGGGTCTACCTCGAGTTCACGCACGGTGCCCATGTGTCGGGAAATGTCAGCGAGCAGAACGTGCGGTACGGGCTGCACTTCATGTACTCCGACGATTGCACGTACGCGCGCAACGAGTTTCGCGGCAACCAGGCGGGCGTGGCCGTGATGTACACGAAGCGCGTCACCATGACCGACAATGTGTTTGCCGACAACTGGGGACCTGCCGCCTACGGGTTGCTGCTCAAGGAAATCAGCGATAGCCGGCTCGAACGGAACAGGTTCACGCGCAATACGACCGGGCTGCTCGCGGACGGCGCGACGCGGATGATCGCTCGCGACAACGTCTTCGCGAGCAACGGCTGGGCCGTGAAGCTCATGGCGAGTACGCAGGGTGCCACGCTGTCCGGCAACACGTTCGTCGGGAACACGTTCGACCTCGCCACCAACAGCCGGTCGAGCGGCGCCACCCTGAGCGGCAATTACTGGGACCAGTACGAGGGCTACGATATCGATCGCGATGGGCGCGGCGACGTGCCACACCGGCCGGTGCGCCTCTTTACGCTCGTCGTTGAGCAGAACGAACCGCTGCTCGTGCTCCTGCGAAGCGCGGTCGTCTCGCTGCTCGACAAGTCGGAGCGGCTGCTTCCGTCGCTGACTCCTGAAACGCTCGCGGACACTGCGCCGCTGATGCGGAGGCCGAGATGATCAAGCTCGCGGGAATTCGCAAGCGGTTTGGCGCGCTGCAGGTGCTCGATGGCGTGGACCTGGACCTTTACGCTGGCTGCGTCACCGCCATCGTCGGTCCCAACAGTGCCGGCAAGACCACGCTGATCAAGACCGTGCTTGGCCTGACGCGTGCCGACGAAGGTGAAGTCGTCATCGACGGGAAGAAGGTGAACGCCGACGTTTCATGGCGCGCCGCGATCGGGTACATGCCACAGATTGCCCGGTACCCTGAGAACCTGACGGGCGCCGACCTGCTGGCGATGATGGCCGACCTGCGCCAGGCGCCAGCCCGCGACCTCGAGCTGGTCGAATCGTTAGGGCTTCGGGGCCACCTCGAGAAGCCGCTGCGGGTGCTCTCCGGGGGCACGCGCCAGAAGATCAACGCCGCGCTCGCGTTCCTGTTCGCACCCTCGATCCTCATCCTCGACGAGCCGACCGCTGGCCTCGACCCGGCGTCGAGCACCGTCCTGAAGGACAAGATCAGCGCCGAAAGGGCGTCCGGCCGAACGTTCATCGTGACGTCGCACGTGATGAGCGAGCTCGATGAGGTATCGGATAATGTCGTCCTCCTCTGCGAGGGGCGAGTCCGCTATTCGGGGCCCGTGGTGGACCTCAAGCGCTTGACGCGCCAGCTCAGCCTCGAACGGGCGGTAGCCTCGTTCATGGAGGAAGCGGCCGCATGAACACCACATTGCGAATCGCGAAGTATGCGGTCCGGGATCTCATGCGCAGCCGATGGCTGGCGGCGTATGCCGCATTCTTCCTGGTGGCGACCTTTGCGCTGCTCCAATTCAGCGACAACGAGGCGAAGGCCATGCTGAGCCTCGTGAATGTGGTACTGCTCATCGTGCCGCTGGCCAACGTGGTGTTCGGCACGATGTACCTGCAATCGAGTCGCGAGTTCGTCGAGCTGCTGCTGGCACAACCCATCCGGCGGCGACAGCTCTTCTCGGGACTCTACCTCGGCCTGACGGCGCCGGTGTCCCTGGCGGTCGTGGCCGGGATTGGCGTGCCGCTGGTGGCCATGGGTGCAGCGCGCGAGACGCTCGCCGAAGGCGCCATGCTGGCCGTGATGGCGACGGCGTTAGGCGCGGTATTCACCGGCATTGGCGCGGTGGTCGCGTATGGATTCGAGGATCGTGTCCGCGGCATCGTGGCCGCGATCGGCACATGGCTCCTCCTTGCCGTCGTCTACGACGCCGTCGTCATCATGGCCGCCACGCGGCTTGCCGAGTACCCGATCGAGCGGCCGATGCTGGCGGCGATGTTCGCCAACCCGATCGACCTGGCCCGACTCGTCATGCTCACCCGATTCGATGTGGCTGCG
Organism: uncultured Gemmatimonadota bacterium; assembly: GCA_946887155.1. The sequence goes on along the minus strand of CAMPKM010000046.1, from coordinate 6,012 downwards.
CTGCTCGGCTACACCGGCGCGTTGTTCCAGCAGCTGTTAGGCGGCGCCACGGGCCTGGCGATCGCCCTGACCGTGTTTCTGGCCTGGACCGCTCTGCCGGCGCTTCTCGGCGCCCGGCTCTTTCATCGCAAAGACTTCTAACCTCGGGCACCACTGACATGAAATACGCTTACATCTTCTGTACCCTTGCCACCCTTTCTGTGGTCGCCTGCGGCGGCAGCGAAGGAGCAGGTTCCACACCAGCGCCAACGGCTGGTGCTGCGGACATCCAGCCAACGGGCAAGATCATCACGGTTTACATGATCACTGACGAAAAGGGGAGCTACTTCAGCCCGTCGACGATCGATGCGTCGCGTGGCGATGTCATCCGCTTCACGCTCAAGACTGGCGTGCATAATGTCAGTTTCCCGGACAGCATCAACAGCGGGAAGGACGGCTTGCCGGAGTCCAGCGACTTCCTGCAGCTTCCGGGTCAGGAATACGACCTGCCCATAAGCATGCGGCCGGGCACGTACCAGTTCCACTGCGATCCGCATGCGGCTCTTGGTATGAAGGCGCAATTGAACGTCAAGTAAGCAGGATCGAGCATGGAATGGTTCATCAAGGCATTCATCCGGTCGAGCCTGGTGTGGTTCGGGCTCGGCCTCGTGATGGGACTCGCGATGGCGATGCACCCGCCGTGGGTGATCTATCGACCGGCCCACGCTCACATGATGGTGGCCGGGTTCATCACCATGATGGTGTTCGGTGTCGGCTACCAGTTGCTGCCGCGGCTGTTCGGCTTCGCGCTGCACAGCCGCCGGCTGGCTGAAGCGCATTGGTGGCTTGCGAACCTCGGGCTTGCCGCGATGGTGGCTGGCTTCTTTGCCACGCCCCACTATGGAATGCGCGGCTCGTGGATTACCGCGCTCGGCGGAACGATGTTCACCGCGGGCGCGTTGGCCTTCGTGTTCAACATGTGGGTGACGTTCAACAAGGCCGATGCCCGGCAGCGCGAGCGGATCGTGTCAGCGCTGAGTACGAAGGGTCTTCCTACTGCCGAATAGGTAACTGAGCAGTGTCGGCTGGCAGCTGGTCGCTTGCGCAGGGTTCGACGCTTGTCTCGAGCCGTTCAAGCAACCAGCGCCTGCCATCGACTCGAGCTTCAGCTACTTCCGCGGCGCCCGATCCATCTGTTCCAGCGCGGCCAGCACGCGCGACAACGTGATCGCGGAAAATGCCAGGGGGTTTTCTATCGGCGCTGGCGCGCTGCGGAACGAACGCTCCTGGTATTGCGACGCCGCGCCCAGGTCGCGCACCGAGATGATCCACGACACGGAGTCTGCGCGCTGTGAGGTAAAGCTCGACGCAATCGACACCATGAAATCGGCGTTCAGCGCGTTCATGACCGTCTCGCGATTCCGCGAACGTGCCAGCAACGCCAGCGTGGAATCCCTGGGCACCTGTACGAAACGCGGGTTGCGCAGGGCCAGGCGCAGGATGTCCAGCACCGACGTACCGCCTTCCTGCACGCGCAGATCGTCGTGAGGCGGGTGATTCCAGATCACCAGGCGACGCGGCGGCCCGAGATTCGCCGCACGTTCTTCGAAGGCGCGCACTTCCGGGTCAATGACACCGGCTCGCGGCGCGCGATCCATCTGCGCCAGTCTCCTCGCGACCGACGCAGCCAGCGAATCGACGCTCGCCGGCACGCTGTCCCCCGGAATGCGCCGTGAGCCTCCGCCCGTGGCGTATGCCTTATGCGCCGTCAGGTCGCGCAGCCGGACCACACCGGTGTACGAACTGTCGCGACGAACGACGGCCTGCGTCGCGACCACGACGTCATGATCGGACGACAGAGCGAGCGTGTCGAGCATGTCCTGGTTCGCCGAACCGATCGTACGGTCCGACATCGTCACATCGTAGCGCGACCGGTCGAGCACCCGGGCGATGCCGTCCGCGATGGCGCGACTGATCGTGCCCGTATCCGCGAAGACCAGCACCTTCCGCCTTGGACCCGGGTTGCTTCTTCGTTCCTCGAGGCCTGCCTGCGACACCTCGTCAGCTCGCGGCCGCCTGACGATGGGATCTGGCGGCGCCTGCGCCTTGAGCAGCAGCACCAGGTCCGCGATCGAGTCCCCCGCTGTCCTCGCGCGAGAGGCTGGCCGGCGCGGCGCGGTCGCGCTCGTTGAGGTGCCTGACGCGGCAACTGCCTGTCGTCCGCCTGACGAGTCGGCAGCGGCAGGCGACCCGCTGGTGACCGCCGGCGCATTGACACCACGACCCGCGGGCAGCGGCGGTGCCGCCGGTGCCCGTACCGAATCCGGAAGCGGGGGCGGCGCGACACTGGTGACGGGCGAATCCACCGTCGCTGGCGCCTCACGAGTGGACACCTGTTTCGTCAGGAAGACCGCGGCAACCGCGAGCAACGCCACTGTCGCACCAATCGGAACGGCGCGGTTCGCCTTCTTCTGACGGGGCAGCAATCGCGATGGCGTATAGTCGCCCGACGGCATGACGATCTCTTCCAGTTCCTGCCGCACGACCTGGGCCGTCGCCGGCCTGGCGCCGGGCTCCTTGGCCAGGCACCTCATCAGGAGCGTGGCCAATGCGTCAGGCACGTCCGGCCGCTTCAACTCGATAGGCGCCGGGTTCCGCGTGAGCTGGGCCGCCAGCGTCGCCTGTGGCGACTGTTCCGCGAACGTCGGGGCGCCAGTCAGCAATTCATAGCCGAGCAGGCCAATCGCGTAGAGGTCCATGCGATGGTCTGCCGCGGGATCGCCGGCGAGCTGCTCGGGCGCCATGTACTGCGGTGTGCCGATCGCCATGCCGCTCGTCGTCATGCCGACCGCGGGCAGCGCCGCCGACAGCGCTTTCGCGACACCAAAGTCCGCGACCACGGCGTGTGACCCGCTGCGGAGGACATTGGCCGGCTTGATGTCTCTATGGATGACACCGCGCGAGTGCGCGTACGCCAGCGCGTCCACCACGTCGAGCAGGATCCCGATGACTTCGCGCGGCGAGAATCGCGTGCTGTGCGCGAGCGCGTGCTTGAGTGATTCCCCTTCAATGAAGGGCATCGTGTAGTACAGCACGCCTTCGGTGTCACCGGCCGAGAGCAGTGGCACGATGTGCGGGTGCTGCAACTGTGCCGCGAGCTGGATTTCGCGCCGGAACCGCTCGCGGTTCACCCCGGCCGCAACGTCCGGCGGCAGGACTTTGACGACGACTTTCCGGTTGAGCGCCCGTTCCGTGGCGACAAACACGCGGCTCATCCCGCCGCCGGTCAACTCGGCCTCGATTTCGTAGGCCGGGCCGAGTGCCGCCCGAAGCGCGTCGACCAGTGGTTCAGGCGGAAGCGTCATGAGCCAGAGACACTACGCGCCGCGTTTTGGTGTCGCAAGTCAACGCGGGTACTGGCTTTTCACGATCGGCTCGACAGTCGCGCGTGTTCGTGCTCGGCGGTATCGAATGCCTTCGCCAGTACCTGCATGCCGGCGGCAATTCGCTTGGTCGAGAGCCCACCATAGCCGAGCACGAGGCCGTCCTCCTTCAGGCTTGTCAGGCTGTATCGACTCAGTCTGAAAAGGACGAGCCCTGCATCTGTGGCATGCTTCGCAATGCGACCGACTAGCGAGAGCGACGAATTGGTCGACATGCGGCGCGCATTGTCGTGGCGTGCGTCCTCCAGCCAACCCAGTACGTGAGTCCCAGCCGCTGCCGTCTGGAGTCGCAGGCGGCCGCGCAACTCCCGGTCAGCATAGTGGCAGACGGCTTCATATCGTTCCGCGCAGATCAACCGTATTCGCCTGAGGTGACGATCGTACTGGCCTGACGCGATGAACTCGGCCAGCACCGCCTGGTCGGCGATCGGCGAGTTGCGATCGGCGATCGCCCGGGCATTGGCAACGCTCGAAACGAGCGACGGTGGTACCACGCAGAAGCCAATGCGAAGCGAGGGAAAAAGTGTCTTGCTGAACGTGCCGACGTAAACGACTCTCCCGTCCGAAGAGTGGATGCCGCTCCGCGCCAGCCGATCGACATCGAGCTGTTGCAGCGCGGACAATGGTTGCCCGGCGTAGCGGAAGTAGCTGTCGTAGTCATCCTCGACAATCCACGTGCCTTCCGCGTAGGCCCAGTCCAGCAACTCCAGCCGGCGCTCCGCCGAAAGCGTGGCGCCGGTCGGATACTGGTGTGACGGCGAAACCACCGCGAGCCGCGCACCGCGAGCGGCAGCGATTCCCCGTTCGATATCCATGCCTCGCTCGTCGACGCGGACCGGAACGATTCGCGCGCCCGCTCCCACGAGCGCGCCACGGACATCCAGATACCCTGGATCTTCCATCCAGGCCGCATCACCGGGATCCATCAGGAGCCGGAAGAGAATGTCGAATGCCTGTTGCGATCCACTGGTCACGATGACCTGATCGGCGGTGCACCGGACGCCACGGGTGGTGGCGACATGTTGGGCGATCTGCCGTCGCAGTGGCATGAAGCCCGCCGGGTCACCGTAGTCGAGCAATTGATGCCGGAATTTTCCCCACTGCTTGCGGACCAGGCGCGCCCAGGTTTCGTAGGGAAATGCGTCGAGCGGCGGGCGGCGCGGCCGGAAGGCGCGTGGTTCGTCCACGATGGGTCGCGGCCCGGTGATCACCACCTTCGACATCGCCGAGCCGCGTGCGGACAGTCGCGGCGGCGATGCGCGGAGATGCTGTGGCGCGGCCGTCGATCGACTGCGCGGCCTGACGCGGATCGCAAGGTCGGGTAGCGTGGCGTTGACGAACGTGCCCGAGCCCTTCCGTGCCGTCAGGTATCCCTCCGCGCGCAGTCGCTCGATCGCATTGACGACGGTGAAGCGTGAAACGCCGAGTTCACCGGCCAGTACCCGCGTGGACGCGAGGCGGCTGCCCGGAATGAGCCGGCCGTCGACGATTGCCTCGCGATAGCTGCGATACAGTTGCTCGTACAGCGGCTCTCGCGAACGCGTATTCAGCGGTGCGTGCGGGACGATGCCGGCGGCCCGTGTTCGCTCAGGCGATCTCTGTGCCGCGGTCCGGCGCGTATCCCTGCCAGATGCTCGTTTCATGTCCTCGCCCCAATAACCAGGGAAGGTACAGGAATAGTGGTCCGGCTGAAATGACCACATTTCGCGGATTCGGCCAGTCCACTTGTGGAAGTGGTCCGGCGACGCCACCTGATGGTGGCCATGGCCCCGACCCGGATGGTGGAGGGAACTTGCGCGTCCCTCCCTTCCGACACATGGACATCAGCGAAGAATTCTTCCGGACCCTGCGAACACTCCGGCGCCAGCCGCTGTATGCGGCGGCCGGCATCGCCACGCTGGCACTCGGGGTGGCGGCGTTGACGCTGGCGTACACGTTCGTCAATGCGTTTCTCTTTCGGCCCCTTCCGTTCCGGGCTGACCACGAGTTGGTCGGCATTTCCACGACACATGTTTCGGCGTCGGGCGCCATCGCCGACTTTGCCGTCTCCTCGCAGGATTACCTGGCATTCGCGCACCGAAGCCGTACCCTCGCGGGATCGGCGGCTATCAACTCGCAGACCTACGCCGTTGTGCCGGCGGGATCCACCGAGCCGTTGAGTATCCGGGGAGCGGCGGTATCCGCTTCGATGTGGACCGTGCTGGGAACTGGCCCCATTGCCGGCCGGGTCTTCGACGAATCGGAGGATCGAGCCGACGTGCCGGTGGTCGTCATCAGCCACGCGCTTCAGCGACGACTGTTTCCGGGTGACGCGTCCGCCGCGATTGGATCGTCGATGAGCGTGGAGGGAGTGGCCCGAACGGTCATTGGAGTCATGCCAACGGGATACCGCCCCCGGATGAATCCCGGCGACCTGTGGTTACCGTTAGGCGTTTCACCGGCCGCGCCGAATATCGTCCCGAGCCGGCAGCTGCAGATGGTCTCGCGACTCAAGCCCGGCATCACGCTCGCACAGGCGCGAGGCGACCTCGAACGGGTGGCGCGCCAGCTCGAGACGGAGTTCCCGCAAACGAACCGTGACTGGGGCGTG
>CAMPKM010000045.1 GCA_946887155.1 uncultured Gemmatimonadota bacterium | reverse complement strand
TGCCCCGTGCCCCGCTTGCCGCCCTATTCGACTATCCGCTGGATCTTCGCGCCTAACGCGTTCAGGCGCTGGTCGATGCGCTCGTAGCCGCGCTCGATCTGACGGGCGTTGTGGATCGTGCTCGTGCCCTCGGCGGCGAGGGCGGCGAGGAGCATTGCCATGCCGGCCCGGATGTCGGGTGATTCCACGCGGGCGCCGCGCAGCGACGACGGGCCGGACACCAGCGCGCGATGCGGGTCGCAGAGAACGATGCGGGCACCCATCGCGATGAGCTTGTCGACGAAAAACATGCGCGACTCGAACATCTTCTCGTGCATGAGGATCAGCCCCTTGCTCTGCGTGGCCGTCACGATGGCGATCGACATCAGGTCCGCCGGAAAGGCCGGCCAGGGCTGGTCCTCGAGCTTCGGCACGTGTCCACCGAGGTCGGACCGGATTTCGCGCGGCTGCTCGGCCGGTATCACGAGGTCTTCGCCCTCGATCTCGCACTCGATGCCGAGGCGATCGAATCCCATGAGGATCGACCGGAGATGCTGCACGCCGGCGCGGGTAATGCGCAATTCGGATCCCGTCACGGCCGCCAGACCGATGAACGACCCGACCTCGATGTGATCCGGCCCGATCCGGTGGGTCGCCGCGCCTAACGACTTTCCACCCTGCACCGTCAGGGTGTTGGTGCCGATGCCCTCGATCGACGCACCCAGCGCGACCAGGAAGTTCGCCAGGTCCTGGACGTGCGGTTCACTCGCGGCGTTGCGAAGCACGGTGGTGCCCTCGGCCGCGACCGCCGCCATCAGGGCGTTTTCCGTGCCCGTCACCGAGGGTTCGTCGAGGAAGACGTCGGCGCCCTTCAGCTTCGTCGCGCGGAATTCGTAGTGATCGGTTACGGAGAATTCCGCACCCAGCTGTTCGAACGCGAGAAAGTGCGTGTCGACCCGGCGGCGACCGATGAAGTCTCCACCGGGCGGCGGCAGGATGACCTGGCCGCTGCGCGCCAGCATGGGACCGGCAAGCAGGATGGAGGCGCGAATCCGCGCACACAATTCAGGATCGAGCTTCCCTGCGTTGAGGTCCTTGGCCTGGATAACGAGCGTGTTGTTTCCGGTCCAGTCCGCTGACGCTCCCACGGAACGCACCAGTTCGACGAGAGCCTCGGTATCGAGGATCCGCGGGACATTTTCCAGCGTGACCCGTTCGCGGGTCAGCAGCGCTGCGGCAATGATGGGAAGCGCCGCGTTCTTGTTTCCGGCCGGCTCGATGGCTCCGGAGAGCGAGTGGCCGCCCTCGACCACGTACTTTATGGATGTCATTTGCTGGGATGCAGGCGCGCTAAGTATGGCCGGAGGATGAGCGTATCTTCAAGTCATCGCTTGACTTCGCTTTTCTCCAATCGTTACGATGCCACCCCGACCGGGATGCGAGCACGCGAACTCCGATCGTGGTATCCCCGGGACGACCAAGCGTGTAGTAGTGTGACGAGCGGCAGGTCCTTCAACCGTCGGCGCCGGGAGCTCTCATGAGCGTTGCAACGTCGCTGGGGATTTCGCTGGTTCTCCAGGCTGGAGTTCGCGATACCGTCGTCATGATCCCGGCAAGTCGCGGGCTCATCGAAACGGTAGCGATGACCGGGCAGTTCCTGGTCTCCATCCTGGTGCTCATTCTGCTCGGCGGCCTCCTGCTTCAGCTCGTCGCCTTGCGAAAGGCCGCCCTCGAGGTGACCAGGATCCTGCAGACATCGTCGGGCGACATCAACGCAGCCGCGCAATCGGTTCGCAAGGTCGTCGACGACGTTCGGGGCATTACGCAAACCGTCAAGACCGAGGTCGGTGCGGTCAGCAACACGGTTCGTTATGTGCACAAGGGCGTTCGTCGCGTCGTACGTCGTGCCGAGGCAAGACTGGATCGACTCGACGCGCTGGTCGGCGTCGCGCAGGAAGAAGCCGAGGAATTCGTGATGTCGTCGGCGTCTGCCTTACGAGGCGTGAGATTGGGAGCCGCTGCCCTGAAGCGCTCATTCCTCTACACCCGCCGCCGCGGAGTGAAGCGGAAGAAACGACGACCCGTCCGCGAGGAGCGAACGCGCGCGGATAACGTCCGCGAGCGCCCGCGCATTCGCACCAAAGTGGTCGACCCGGCGTGACGCGAGCGACGCCGAGGCTTGTCGCGCCGCTTTCGGTGTTCGTCATCGCCCTGCTCGCCATAGCGTTGTTTCCATCTGATGCGCTCGCATGGACGCCTGGAACGCATGTCTATCTTGGTGATGCGGTCCTGCGGTCGCTCTCGATGCTGCCCACCGGCATTGCGGACCTGCTTCGGGCCTTCCCGTACGATTTCCTTTACGGTTCGATAGCGGCCGATACCAGCATCGCCAAGAAGTATGCGGCGGTCGGCCGGCACTCCCATTCCTGGACCGTCGGATTCGACATTCTCGACCGCGCCCGCGACGACGCGCTGAAGGCATTTTCGTATGGCTATCTCGCCCATCTGGCGGCAGACGTCGTCGCGCATAACGCGTTCGTGCCCTACCAGCTGGCCATCACGTCCAGCACCACGGGCCTGGGACACAGCTACTGGGAAACCCGATTCGAAACGCACCTGGGCGAATGGGCGCCGCGACGGGCGCGCGAGCTCATCCTTCTCGACCACAGCCGGAGCGACGGTCACCTCGACCGAATCCTGAGCCCAACGATCTTCAGTACGCCGACCAACCGCCGGATTTTCAGGGGAATGGTCGTCGCCGCGGACATGGAATCGTGGCAGCGCGTGTTTCAGTTGATGCTGGTTCGGAGTCGCTGGGACCTCGCCAACAACCAGGTATCGGATCACCTCACGATGTCATTCGACTACGTGATGGACCTCCTGATGCGGCTCGACGCTTCAGACCCGATGAAATTCGATCCGGCCGGTCACGACCGCCTCCGGATGGCGAAACGGATCCGGCGGGTGGCGTTGCGATCCGGCGGCGAAGACGCCCTGATCGAGCAGGCCACGCAGCATTTTGTCTTGCCGCCGCTGGCGACGCCAATGGCTGCGCAGCTGGCGCGCCCGCTCTTTCCACCCGTAGCAGAGCAACCCGCACTGCCGGCTTCGCACTGACTGGGGTGCCGGTGTGATGTCGCTCACATCACACCTCATGAGCATGCTGGCGAACGGTGCGTAACGACGGGCCCGCACAACCTGCGCGCGCGCCGAGCCTGTTGCCTGAGCGTTCCCAACCGTTAGGCACGTCAGGGAACCTCCGTGATGCGGTGTTCATAGAATGCATACCGTACCGCGACGCGCAACGCACCCGCGTGCACCACGTGGCGCGTCCCGCGTCATCATTGGAGGAGAGTCGAGATGCAATTCGCACTGCGCAACACCACCCGCCTGCTGGCCGGGGCCGGCATGGCCATGTCGCTGATGTTCACCGCTGCCTGCGACGACGACGACGAGGATCCGATCGAGCCGCCGGTCGCGACGGTCCTCAGCATAACGAGTGGCGATAACCAGACGATCGCGGTCAGCACCACGGGTTCGCCAATGACGGTCACGCTGCTCGACCAGAACGATGACCCCATCGCCGGACGTTCGGTGAGCTGGTCGGTGGCCACGGGTACGGGCACGCTGGCGTCGTCATCCAGCGTGACGGATGCCCAGGGAGTCGCATCCATGACGTTTACGTCAGGCACGACAGCAGGGAACGCGACCGTCACCGCAACGGTGTCCGGTGTCGATCCAGTCACATTCGATTACGTCGTCCAGTAACGCAAATCCATTCCTGGATGTTTGAAAGGCGGGCTTCACATCGAAGCCCGCCTTTCTTCCTCTAATCAGTATCCGCGGATGCGATTGGATTTACGCGGTAGGGTCAACGACTGGAGAAGCGAGTTTCCGCGGATTGGGCGAATTGACGCGAATCTCTCACCAATTCATCCTTCGGCGCGCAGGTCGCTGTGGACTCCGGGGAGGAGCGTGGGGGGACGCCATAGGGGACCGGCTGGGGCGACGTTCGCTTCCCGTTCAGGCGTGGATCGGGCGCAGGCAGTTCCGGCGGCTCGATGCCCATGACACCAGTAACCGTTCGCTCGGCCGTGCGCAGGAGCACGTGATCGACGGCCTCGACGCCCTGCAGGCACGAGTGATCCTGGTTGGATACTTCGTATCGCCAGGCACCGAATCGGCCGCGGCTCAGGATATCCCGCTCTTCGAGCGCAGGGAGCACGGCATCGAGCACCTGATCGCGACCGCGCCAGGGTGTTGGATAGCCGTATTCGAGGCGCCGGTGAAAACGAGTGAGGATCGGCGTGCGCTCATCGATGAAGCCGACTTTCCTGAATCCGGCGACCACGTCGTCCACGACCCGTTCGGCGTTGACGGGCTTGTCGGGCGATTCGCTCACCTCGGCCATCAGCGACCACTGGCGACCGGGGTTCGGGACATTGTATGGCGAATAGTTGCTGAACGCCGTCACGCGATAGAACGGCGTGTCCTCCTCGGGGAAATACATCCAGCACTTGGTCGCCAGGTCGGGCGGTGTGGCACCACCGAGTCCGATGCCGACGATGTGACTGGAGGAGTGCACGAACTCAGGCGCCCGCCTGGAGAGCTGCGGCGCGTCATCCAGCGACATCAGCAACCGGTCGAGCGGGATCGTCGAGATGAGACGGTCATACCGGAACGACGTGCCATCGTCGCAGACGACGTATTTGGCCGACGTGTTGATGTGCGTCACGCGGGTGGAGAACCTGAGCCGCTCATAGGGCAACTGGGCGGCGAGCGACGACCAGATGGCGCCGGTGCCTCCGCGAAGGGGAAACCGGAAGGTCGCGTTAGGTCCCCAGCCGACGTCGTCCTTCTGCGTGACGAGGTTGGCGAGGATACGGGCGAGGTCGACGGGAGCGACCCGTTCGCCCATCCAGCCGACACCAAGGTGCGACGGTGGATATGCCCACACCTTGTAGTTGTAGGGGTACATGAACGTGCGACACAGGCCGGCGCCGAAGGATCGCTCGAGCCACTCCGCGAAATGGGCCGGGCGACCGTTCGGGGGCGCGCGATGCACATCCACGAGCCCCGCGAGGCAATCGACCAGCTCCTCGGCGGGAAGGCGCCAGATGTTGTTCTGGAACGGATACGGTATCCATCGCTCCCGCATCCACACCCAGGCTTCCCGCTGGTGCTCGACCCACTGGCTGCCTAACGCCCGTTCCAGCAACTGATCGAAGTACTTCCAGTGCGAGAACAGGACGTGACCGCCAAGGTCCCAGGTAAAGCCGGCGGCGTCACGAACGGACATCGACAGGCCACCGGCACGGTCCGACGCCTCGAGAAGCAACCAGTCGTGGTGGTCATGCTCCTGGAGGCGCCAGGCCGCGCTGAGTCCCGTCGGTCCTGCACCCAGAACGATTATGCGCATCGGCGTGCGCACTCCCGTGTCACGCCGACGCGATGCCAGGCAGCACTACGGCTCACTTCCGGCTCCGCGCCCGACCGTTCTTGGCGGGGGAACGGCGGCGGGTGGAACCATTGGTTGCCATCGCGTCGTCGTCTCCATTGCTGTCGCGCTCGGCGAGCGCATTGATACCACCTTCGGCCAGCTTGTTGAGGCGCTGGTCGGCCCGCTTCTCTTCCTCGAGCGTCTGCTCGAGCAGCGACAGCGCGTCGGCGTGGCCCATGATGCGCGCGTACTCGCACACGGCGCCATACGCCGCGATCTCGTAGTGCTCGACCTTCTGGGCGGCCACGATGATGCCGGCGTCCATGACGTCCGGATCGGCATCTTCCTCGAGCAGGGACTTTCCTTCCTCGATGAGGCCTTCCATGCCTTCGCACTTCTTTCGGCCGGCCGTTTCCCCGAGGGACTCGAGAATCGTCTCGATGCGGCTCACCTGTACCTCGGTTTCAGCAAGATGCTCGTCGATCGCCGTCCGGAGCTCATCGGAATTGGCGTTCTTCGACATGCGGGGCAGCGCACGGACGAGCTGGCGTTCGGCGCTGTACAAATCCTTGAGCTCGTGGACCATGAGGTCGTGTAGCGTTGCGAGTGACATTTTTGACGCTCCGGTTTCTGCGTTTCGTGTGACTGGCGACGGTGAGTGACGTCACGGCAGATAGCACGCGTCGCTTACGCGGCTAATTTCCTCGAAAGACGTCGTCCGCGACATTGCCCAGAGGGGCCAGTCATTCACTAGCCGGAAGTGTCGGGGCCGCTCGTTAGGCCCGATGATGTGTTTCGTGGCACTGCGCCGCTCCCCGATGGTAGTAGACGGGGTTGTCCCGAACGGGAACTTGTATCTGTTCCCCGCGAGACGAGACCTTGCGCCATCACCAGGCCGGCCACGATGAGGCCGGCGACACTTCGGGGAAACATGGCAAGCGAAGACGGGGCGGCGGTTTCCGAGTATCCAAGACCATTACTGCGACGCAAGCGCTGGATCAGCCTCAACGGTCCCTGGTCGTTTGCGATCGATCCCGAAGCGAGCCTGTCGGATCCTGAGCGCGTGCCCTGGGACCAGGTCATCGAGGTCCCGTTCTCTCCCGAAACCCGGCGCAGTGGAATCCAGCAAACGGGCCTCTTCTCCGCGGTCTGGTACCGCAGGGAGCTCGACGTCGACGTTCCGGTGCCCGGGGAACGCCTGATGCTTCGCTTCGGCGCCGTCGACTATCACGCGACGGTGTGGCTGGGACCAGTCAAGGTTGGTGAACACGAAGGCGGCTATACGCCGTTTTCGTTCGACATCACCGATCTCGTCGCCGCGGGCCATCGCACGCTGACGGTCCGTGCCTACGACAATCCGCTCGACCTCGAGCAACCACGCGGCAAACAGGACTGGGAGCTGGAGCCCCACCTGATCTGGTATCCCCGCACCACGGGGATTTGGCAAACAGTCTGGCTCGAGGAACTGCCGCCCGCCCACATCGACCAGGTGGTCTTCACGCCCAACCTGGACCGGTGGGAAATCGCGATGTACGTGACCATCGAGGCAAAGACGCGTTCACCGCTCTTTCTCAATGTGCGGCTCCAGGTGGGAGAAGTCCTGCTCGCTCAGGACAGCTATCTCGTCCTCGGCCAGATCGTCCACCGGCGCATCGCATTGTCGGACCCGGGGATCGATGACTCGCGCAATGACTTCCTGTGGAGCCCGTCGTCGCCAACGCTGATCGACGTGTTCATGGACCTCACCGATGGTGAGGGCAAGGTCATCGACGAGGTGCGCAGTTACACCGCCCTGCGCGAAATCGCCACACAAGGCGATCGTGTCATACTCAACGGCCGTGCCTATCGCATGCGCATGGTGCTGGACCAGGGATACTGGCCCGACACCGGCATGACCGCCCCTGACGGCTTCGCCCTGCGACGTGATGTGGAACTGGCGAAGGCGATGGGATTCAACGGCGTCAGGAAGCACCAGAAGATCGAAGATCCACGATACCTCTACTGGTGTGACAAGCTCGGCCTGCTGGTGTGGGAGGAAATGCCGAGTGCGTACCGGTTCACGGCGAGATCGGTGCGACGCCTGCAAAAGGAGTGGGAAGAAGTCATCGCCCGCGATACCAGTCACCCGTGCGTCGCGGCCTGGGTGCCGTTCAACGAGTCGTGGGGCGTTCCCAACCTGCCTAACAGCGCCGCGGAAAGGCATTACGTGCAGGCGCTGTATCACCTCACCAGGACACTGGACCCGACGCGGCCGGTGATCGGGAACGACGGCTGGGAAAGTGTCGCCACCGACATCATCGGGATTCACGATTACGACAGCGACCCCACGCGCATCGCCCGGCGTTACCACACGAGCGACGCACGGTTGCGCCTGTTTCAGCACGAACGCCCGGGCGGCCGGCTGCTGCGCATCGGCGATCATGCCGGCCCCGACCATCCGATCATCCTCTCGGAATTCGGCGGCATCGCGCTGCTCGAAGAGGATTCGTGGGGTTACTCGGTCGTGCCGACGCCTGACGAGCTCGCGGAACGCTACGCCCAGTTGCTGTGGGTGGTTTCCGGATTGCAAATGCTCGCCGGGTTTTGCTATACACAGTTCGCTGACACATATCAGGAACGGAACGGGCTGTTGCATGCCGATCGACGACCCAAGTTCCCGCTCGCTGAAATGGCGGAAGCCACCATTGGTGAGCGTCCGCCGCGCTCGTGGGTAACACCATCACCCGCGAGACCAGCCTGATGTCCAGCGGCTCATCCGACTCATTGCGTGCCGAACGGGGCACGCTTCACCGATTGGTTCGTGAGGAATCCATGGCACTCGTGTTACGAGACACTGGAGCACAGCCGAGCAGCGACCTGGTGTGCCTGACACACCTGCGCTGGTCGTGGGTGTACCAGCGACCCCAGCACCTCCTGACACGCGCCGCACGAGACCGGCGCGTTTTTGTATTTGAGGAACCGTTCGAAGACTCCGTGCGTCCCAGGCTGGAAGTCACCAGTCCGGTGCAAAACGTCGTGGTGGCCACTCCGCACATTCCGGCCGGATTGACGGGCCGTGAACGCTGGGCAGCATTGCGACAACTGCTCGATACGTGGCTCAGCCGCGAAGGCGTTCGGGATTTCATCCTGTGGTACTACACGCCGATGGCATTGCCCTTCTCCGGGCACCTCGAGGCCGAGTGCGTGGTCTACGACTGCATGGACGAGTTGTCCGGCTTCGCTGGAGCACCGCCTGAAATGCGATCGCTCGAGCAGCAACTGTTCAGCCGTTGTGACATCGTGTTCACCGGCGGATACAGCCTCCACGAAGCAAAACAGCGGCATCACCGGGAAGTGCACGCGGTGCCGAGCAGCGTCGACGCCGCGCACTTTGCCCGCGCGCGGAGCATCCGGCAGGATCCGGCGGACCAGGCGCCAATTCCGCGGCCACGACTCGGCTATTGCGGAGTGATCGACGAACGGATCGACCTCGATCTCGTTCGCGAGGTCGCAAGCGCGAGGCCGACCTGGCAGTTCGTTTTCGTCGGACCGGTAACCAAGATCGACCCGGCTTCCCTGCCCCGGGGCGCCAACCTGCACTATCTCGGAGGCCGGCACTACGATGAGCTGCCGGCGTACCTGTCCGGTTGGGACGTGGCGCTGCTGCCGTTTGCGCATAACGATTCGACGCGCTTCGTCAGCCCGACCAAGAGGCCCGATTACCTCGCCGCTGGCCGCCGCGTGGTCTCGACGTCGGTCCGCGACGTGGTGCGAACGTTCGGGGACACGGGATTTCTCGGGTTCGGCGACAGTGCCGACGAGTTCATCGCTGCCATCGAAAGAGCGCTGGACGAAGATGATCCAAAGCGCCAGCACCGGGTGGATCATTACCTGGCCATGCAATCGTGGGATCGCACGTGGGCGCGGATGCAGGCACTGATGGCGCGCTCCATGTCGGCACGGCCATCCCGTACCAGCAGCGCGAACATCGGGCTGTCGTTCCCGGTCACGGGCACGGTTCCTACCTCAGTGCCGCTGCCGTGATGGAAGTCTGGGGCGGTATCGAGTGCACGGTGAACAGGGTCGGCGACCAGTATTTCGACCAGGTCGTGCGAACGGGACACCACGTTCGCGCCGAAGATCTCAACCGCTTTGCGGGACTTGGCATCAAGGCCATTCGATACCCGCTCCTCTGGGAGCGGATGGCGCCGAACCGGTGGCGCGACACGTTCTTCGAGTGGACGGATGTCCGGCTCGATCGGCTGCGCGAGCTCGGCATCCGGCCCATTGCCGGGTTGCTGCATCACGGCAGCGGCCCGGCTCATACGAACCTGACGGACCGGGCCTTCCCGTCATTGTTCGCCGAATTCGCGCGGTCGGTCGCGGAGCGATATCCATGGATCCGCGAGTGGACGCCAGTCAACGAACCGCTGGCGACCGCCCGATTCAGCGGTCTCTATGGCCACTGGTATCCGCATGCGCGCAGTGATGCCGCGTTCGTGCGTATGGTGCTGACGCAGGCGCGTGCCATCGTCGAGGCGATGGACGCCATCCGCAGCGTCATCCCCGATGCGCAGCTCCTCCACACCGACGATGCCGGCACCGTCTTCAGTACCGAGCCCCTCGTCAGGCAGGCGGACTTCGAGAACGCACGGCGCGACCTCGTGCTCGACCTGCTGTTCGGTCGCGTGAACTGGAGCCATCCGCTGTGGCAGTACCTGGTCTCGAACGGCGCCACGACCGACGAACTGGAGTGGTTCGCCCGGCACCCGTGTCCCCCGGACACCATCGGCGCCAACTACTACGTGACCAGCGACCGGCTGCTCGATCACCGGCTGGACCGGTATCCACCGGAATCGATCGGCGGGAACGGGCGCCAGCGGTACGCCGATGTCGCGGCGGTGCGTGGCGATCCGCCGATGGCGAGCGGCTTCGAAAGCGTCATCGAGCGGTACTTCATGCGGTACGGCAAGCCGGTGGCGCTGACCGAGGTTCACATCGCCTGCACGCGCGAGGACCAGTTGCGCTGGCTTCACGAAGCGTGGTCGGGGATGAAAGCGGCGTCGGAACGAGGGATACCGGCAAGGGCCCTGTGTGTCTGGTCGTTGTTAGGCGCCTATGACTGGAGCCGGCTCGTGACCCTCGACCGTGGCGACTACGAATCGGGCGTGTTCGACCTTCGGGCCAGCCCAGCGCGCCCCACGGCACTGTCGACCGCGGTGAAGCAGCTTGCGACCACCGGCAAGATCCAGCATCCGCTGCTCGACCATGCCGGCTGGTGGAACCGGCAAACGAATGGAAAGGCATCGCGATCCCGCCGGCACAAGCGCCTCCTGCTTCTCGGTCCAACGGGCACACTCGGATCGGTGTTGGTGCGGCGGTGCACCCATCGCGGCATCGACGTCGTTGCCCTCGGGCGCGGCGAGGTGGACATCACCAGCGCCGCCGACGTGGGCCGGGCCATCGGGGCAAGCCAGCCCTGGGCGGTGATCAACGCGACGGGTTTTGTCGACGTCGATGGCGCCGAGTCGAACGTCGACACATGCATGGCCGTGAACGGGTCCGGGGCGGCGCTGGTAGCGAAAGCATGCGCGCGGGTCGGAGCGTCGCTCGTTTCATTTTCATCAGACCTGGTATTCGACGGCGCCAACAGTACGCCATACCTCGAGACACATCCGGTCGCCCCGCTGAACACCTATGGCCGCAGCAAGGTGGAACTGGAACGTTCAGTGCAGGAGTCGCTGCCGTCCGCACTCATTGTTCGCACCAGCGCGTTCATGGACGCCTGGGATCTTCGAACCTTCACCGCGCGCGTACTGCAAGCCGCGTCTCGCGGCGAGAGGATTTTCACGTCCAGCGACGTGATATCGCCGACCTACGTCCCCGCCCTGGCCGACTCCGTGCTCGACCTGCTGATTGACGGCGAGTCCGGTGTCTGGCACCTCGCGAACCAGGGAGCGGTGAGCTGGACCACCCTGGCCCAAACGGTACTGGCGGAATGTGGCGGGGACCCGAGCGTCGTGGAGGAGGTACCCGGACCTCAGCTTGGTCGTGTGGCGCCCAGGCCCGGATACAGCGCCCTGGGGAGTGAACGCGGGAACCTGATGCCGTCGCTCGAACAGTCCCTTGAAGGCCTCTTTCGTGATCGCGCCCAGGCCGTGGCGCACGCAACGGGATAGTTGAACGGGGACTGAAACTTCCCACTTCAGGACGACGTAACGGTCGCGGTCGCAGGAGCAGTCTACCCCCACCGCACCGCAGAATGCGTTGTTTCTCACCGGGCAAGCCCTGGCTGGCGCGAACACAATCGTGGGTGCTTTCGGTGCTGGTCGGACTGGTGGCGGCGGGCTGTCATCCCGCGAACCAGGAAGCCAGGGAACTGCGGGCTGAGTGTGAGTCAGGAACGGCCGCATCATGCAGCGCACTCGGCATCCGACTCCTCAAGGGCGAGTATATCCTCAAGGACGCCAAGCGAGGTGCAGTCCTGCTCACGAAGGCATGCGACGGTGGCATTGCCGATGGGTGCGTTGACCTGGGAGGACTGTACCAGAACGGTCAGGGCGTAGCGCGCGATTCCGCGCACGCCTTCACGCTCCTGCAGAAGGGATGCGAGGGTGGCGCGGCCAGAGGCTGTTCCAACCTGGGAACGCTCTATCGCGCCGGCGCAGGCGTTCCTCGCGACATGGCGCGCGCCATCGCGCTGTTCCAGCAGGGATGTACGGGCGGCGACCAATCGGGATGCGCACGGCTGGCCAACGTCTACGCATACGGCGACGGCGTCGAGCCGGACCTGCCGCGCGCCGCAACATTGTATCAGGGCGCGTGCGAGGCGAAGGACGCCGTCGGATGTGTCGGACTGGCCGAGATGTACATCGCCGGGATTGTGCCCGCGCCTGACGATTCGAGTGCGCGAATCATGTTGCGTACCGCGTGCATCGAGCAGGAGGAGGCGACCGGATGCCTTCAGCTGGCCAAGGCGCATGAATCGGGACGCGGTGCCGCGCAGGACCTGCAGCGCGCCACGTCATACTACCGGCGTGCCTGCACGGGGCGGATCGGTGAGGCGTGTTACAGCCTTGGCCTGCTGTACGAGAAGGGCGCCGGCGTTTATCGCAGCACCGAGGAGGCGGAGCGCTTCAAGCAGCAAGCGTGTCAGCTGGGTCACGCGCCCGCCTGCCCCCGTCCCAAGGGAGCGTGATGACCTCAGGCCAGCCGCTTCTCACCGCCGACCGCCTGACGAAGCAGTATCGAAACGTTCTCGCGCTCAACGAAGTCAGCTTCAACATCTACGACGGCATCACCGGAATCCTGGGCGAAAACGGGGCCGGCAAGAGCACCGCCATCAAGATCTTTCTTGGCCTGCTGAGGCCATCGTCAGGCCGGGCGATCGTACTCGGTGAAAATGCGTCGGAGAACCT